>NZ_JAJNSA010000006.1:0-57131 GCF_027497875.1 Streptococcus sp. SM3
ACTGACTGCCGAAGCTGCTAACTCTAAGTTTAAAATGGTTCAAGTAGAACCAGGTTTCAAAACGGGGGAAGAAGATACAGCTATTGCCATTGGACTTCGTAAAGATGACAACCGTATTAGCCAAATCAATGCTAGCATTGAAACCATTTCGAAAGATGATCAAGTTGCCTTGATGGATCGTATGATCAAAGAGCAACCTGCCGAAGCTACAACAACTGAAGAGACTAGCAGTAGTTTCTTTAGCCAAGTCGCTAAAATTCTTTCTGAAAACTGGCAACAACTCTTACGTGGTGCTGGTATCACCCTTTTAATCTCTATCGTGGGAACCATCACAGGTCTCATTATTGGACTTGCCATTGGTGTCTTCCGTACTGCTCCTCTATCTGAGAATAAAGCCATTTATGGCTTACAAAAACTAGTCGGCTGGATTCTCAATGTCTACATTGAAATTTTCCGTGGTACCCCAATGATCGTTCAATCGATGGTTATCTACTATGGAACTGCCCAAGCTTTCGGTATCAACCTTGACCGCACACTGGCTGCTATCTTCATCGTTTCGATCAACACTGGTGCCTACATGACTGAAATCGTCCGTGGTGGTATCCTAGCAGTTGACAAGGGACAATTTGAAGCCGCTACTGCTCTTGGTATGACCCATAACCAAACCATGCGTAAGATTGTCCTCCCTCAGGTAGTTCGTAACATCCTACCAGCAACTGGTAATGAATTTGTCATCAATATCAAAGATACATCTGTATTGAACGTTATCTCGGTTGTCGAACTTTATTTCTCAGGAAATACAGTGGCAACGCAAACCTATCAATACTTCCAGACATTTACAATCATCGCCGTGATTTACTTTGTCCTCACCTTCACCGTAACACGTATCCTACGCTTCATCGAACGCCGCATGGACATGGATACCTATACTACAGGTGCTAACCAAATGCAAACGGAGGATTTGAAATAATGACACAAGCAATCCTTGAAATTAAACACCTCAAAAAATCCTATGGACAAAACGAAGTGCTAAAAGATATTTCTCTCACTGTCCACAAGGGAGAAGTTATCTCTATCATCGGAAGCTCTGGAAGCGGGAAATCAACCTTCCTACGCTCCATTAACCTACTTGAAACACCAACTGATGGACAAATCCTTTATCATGGACAAAACGTCCTCGAAAAAGGCTATGACCTCACGCAATACCGTGAAAAGTTGGGAATGGTTTTCCAATCCTTTAACCTCTTTGAAAATCTCAACGTGCTTGAAAATACCATCGTCGCTCAGACAACTGTCCTTAAACGTGAACGAACAGAAGCTGAAAAGATTGCCAAAGAAAACTTGGAAAAGGTCGGCATGGGAGAACGCTACTGGCAAGCCAAACCAAAACAACTCTCAGGTGGTCAAAAACAACGTGTGGCCATCGCTCGCGCTCTTTCAATGAATCCTGACGCTATTCTCTTTGATGAACCAACATCAGCTCTCGATCCTGAAATGGTTGGAGAAGTCCTCAAAATCATGCAAAATCTAGCTCAGGAAGGCTTGACTATGATTGTAGTGACTCACGAAATGGAATTTGCCCGTGATGTCTCTCACCGTGTTATCTTTATGGATAAGGGCGTGATTGCTGAAGAAGGCAAACCAGAAGACCTCTTCACCAATCCTAAAGAAGACCGAACAAAAGAATTCCTTCAACGCTATCTCAAATAAAAAGAAAAGGCTGCATCAACCGTGCAGTCTTTTTGTTGTCCTCATACTCTTCGAAAATCAAATTCAAACCACGTCAGCTTCGCCTTGCCGTATTCAAGTACAGCCTACGGCTAGCTTCCTAATTTGCTCTTTGATTTTCATTGAGTATCAAAATGAAAAGGCAGACCTTATTCAAGAATCCGCCATTATCCAAAGATTAATCTTCAAATTTTTCATGATTTTTTTCATAGAAATCAATTAAACCTAGAGCTGTTTCAAACGAAATATTTTTTACTTTTGCACGCCCCTGCGCTAGAGCAATGATAGACATTTCACGCGCATTCGTTTCTTTAGAGATACGGTAGCCTGTGATCTTCTTATCACGAACCCAGCCAACAACTGATTCTACTTTTTCAAAGTTTGACTTAGCCATGTCCTTCTCCTATTTTCTTCTTTACGATATTTAATTGTATACGTTTTTATGTGTTTTGTCAATAAAAAAACATATATTCAATAAAAATAATGATTTATTTTTCTGTTACTATCTTATTAAAGCCGATAATATATAGGTTTTTGCTTACTATAAACCATTAGTAAATACCTTTAAAATAATTGCATTATTAACTCTTTTATTTGTAAAAATATTCATAATTTACAAATACCAGTTCGGGATAGGTTAGACAGGTTTTATCTTCAACTTTATTCTATTTATCCAACTTTAAAAGGACATTTCTAATAGCGGAAGACTTTCTCTCCACACTATTACTAACTATTATTTCTCTTCTCCTTCTTTGATATTCTTCCTGCCTTTATAAGCACTTTTCACTTGCTCAACTGGTACTATTTATTTACTTTATCAATATTCCTTTTTATTTTTTCAAACCTATAAAAAGATGATTAGTTAGGAAACAACGGTATCCTATCTTCCAACATTTTCCATTGTTTTTATCTTCTTAGTATCTTATCACTCTTCTCAGTCAACTCAGTATAAGGTTCCTCATTAGTATTGATTATTTTTTCTAATTCCTATTATATTTAGCCAAATTTCAGATTAGACATATATAAAATAGTTGATTCTAAAAATGCTCCTTATATATAACAAGTAATTTTACTCCCTTACTATAAACTGAATCAAAAATAATAGGTACTATAATGACTTGTGATAGAAATAGCCTAATCGATTTCCTAAGTCCATAGGAATCGCCCCCTTTCTTCACCCTCATTATAGCACCTATACATCAGTTGTGCAAATAATATGATATTTTTTTATTAGTCCTCAGACTAGCATATTATAGAGCGTTTCATTACCATTTAAGTTAATATAAGATGGATCAAAACCTTCCATTCGACGAATCAAACCTGCATAATCATGCTTATCTGCCAAGGCAATCCCAATCAATACTGGTCCTGTCCCCTTGCTAGCTCGTTTGATATACTCAAAACGTGTGATATCATCATTTGGTCCCAAGATATCATTTACAAATTCACGCAAGGCCCCTGGACGCTGTGGAAAATTGACCACAAAGTAATGCTTAATCCCATCATAAATCAGGGCACGCTCTTCCATTTCTGGCATACGGTTGATATCATTATTCCCTCCAGAAATGATACAACAAATGGTTTTCCCCTTGATATATTCAGCCAAAACCTCTAAAGAGGCGATACTAGCCGCTCCAGCAGGTTCTGCGACAATCCCTTGCTTAGAGTAGAGGTCAATCAAGGTTTCAGAAATCAACCCCTCATCGACACCTACTAAGGTTTGAACATGTTGACGAGTTGCTTCATAGGTCAATTGACCTACCTTTTGTACAGCAATCCCATCCGCAAATTTGTCAATTTCTTTGAGTTTAACAGGTCCACCAGCTTCAAAGGCGGCCTTCATGGAACGTGCCCCATTAGCCTCCACCCCAATGACTTCAATTTCTGGACTTGTTTCCTTGATATAGGTAGAAACCCCAGCAATGAGACCGCCACCACCAACAGGAACCAAAACCGCATCAAAATCAATCGACTCTTTTCGAGCTTCTTCTAAAATCTCATAAGCAACTGTCCCTTGACCTGCTTGAACATGGGCATCATCAAAAGGATCAATAAAGGTACGATTTTCAGAGACTGTAAATTCTTGGGCTGCTTTGGCTGAAGCATCAAAGGTATCCCCAACTAGTTTAATGGTTACAAAATCCCCACCAAAAAAGCGAACTTGACCAATCTTTTGTTGCGGAGTAGTAATTGGCATGAAAATAGTTGCAGGAATCTTCATTTCATTACAAGTATAGGCAACTCCTTGCGCATGATTCCCCGCAGAGGCACAGACTACCCCACGCTCACGCTCTTCCTTGCTGAGCTGGGAAATAGCATAATAGGCACCACGAATTTTAAAAGAGCGAACACGTTGGGCATTTTCCTTTTTCAAATAAATCTTAGCACCATACTTCTCCGATAAATAATGGTCGTAATCCAGCGGTGTATTCACAACCACACCGTTCAAGACCTTATGAGCCTTGATTATATCTTTTGAACTTAACATCTTTTTCTCCTAGACTATTTCATACTTATCGCAATCCATTCTTTTAAAAAGAGATGAATTGATTATAAAAGCGAGTTAGTCCCCCAACTCGCCTTCACCTTAATCTCTATCAATTAGTTATAGATTTTGAATGCATCATCGTCGTTTTTACCAACGAATGGCATTGCTTTACGCAATTCTGCACCAACTTTTTCAATTTCAAGGTTAGCTGCTTGTTCACGGTAAGCAGTCAGTTTTGGACGTCCAGCTTTATAGTCATTTACAAAGTCATTTGCAAATTTACCATTTTGGATGTCTGCCAAGACAGCTTTCATGTTTTCTTTAACTTGCTCAGTGATTATACGTGGACCTGACACATAGTCACCGTACTCAGCAGTGTTTGAAATTGATTGACGCATTTTCTTGAATCCACCTTCGTAGATCAAGTCAACGATCAATTTCATTTCGTGAAGAACTTCAAAGTAAGCCAATTCTGGGGCGTAGCCTGCTTCTGTCAAGACTTCGAAACCTGCTTCGATAAGGGCAGTCAAACCACCACAAAGTACAGCTTGTTCACCAAACAAATCTTCTTCAGTTTCTTCTTTGTATGTTGTTTCAAGAAGACCTACACGGGCTGCTCCAACACCTTTACACCAGTCCATAGCAATGTTTTTCGCATTTCCTGTTGCATCTTGATATACTGCGTAAAGAGCTGGAACACCAAATCCTTCTTCATAAGTACGACGTACCAAGTGTCCTGGTCCTTTAGGAGCACACATGAAGACATCTACATCTGCAGGAACTTTGATAAATTCAAAGTGGATGTTGAAACCATGAGCAAATCCAACTGCGTTTCCAGCTTCCAAGTTTGGAGCGATTTCTGCTTCGTACAATTCTTGTTGGATTTCGTCTGGTGCCAAAATCATGATAACATCAGCCAATTTAGTTGCTTCTGCTACTGTGTAAGTGTCAAATCCATCTTCTTTTGCTTTGTCAAAAGATTTACCTGGACGTACACCGATGATAACATCGCGACCTGAATCACGCAAGTTTTGAGCATGCGCATGTCCTTGTGAACCATAACCGATAACGGCAATTTTTTTACCGTCAAGTGCTGCTACTTTAACATCTTTTTCGTATTCCATTTGAACTGCCATAGTTTTTCTCTCTTTTCTATTATTTATTGCCTTTTAGGCTGGTTTAACAAATTTAAAATATTTTTATACTCAATGAAAATCAAAGAGCAAATTAGGAAGCTAGCCGCAGGCTGCTCAAAGCACTGCTTTGAGGTTGTAAATAAGACTGACGGAGTCAGTAACATATACCTACGGCAAGGCAAAGCTGACGTGATTTGAAGAGATTTTCGAAGAGTATTAATCGCGGGTAAATCCAGTTGCACCAGTTCGAGCAATATTGCGAATACCGTATGGTCGAATGACTCGCAACAGAGCTTCACTCTTTTCAGCATTTCCTGTCATCTGAATGGTAATCGAGCTTGGCGCTACGTCTACCACTGTTGCACGGAAAGGTTGAATAATGGCTAGAATCTCAGCTCGCTTCTCAGCTGGTGCTGACATCTTAACCAAAATCACCTCGCGCTCCAAATGAGGCTTGTCTGTAATATCTCGAATGCGAATCACATCAATCTGACGATTGAGCTGTTTGATAATTTGCTCCACCTCATCATGTGAAGCAACATCAATAATAATGGTGATACGCGATACATTCGGATCTTCTGTTGCTCCAACAGAAATGCTTTCGATATTAACCTGACGGCGAGACAGGACACCGGTAAAGCGATTGAGGACTCCTGAACGATTTTGTAGTTTTGCTGTTAACATTCTACGCATGGAACTTCACCCCCAACATCTCATGATTACTCTTACCAGCTGGTACCATTGGTAACACCTGTTCCTTACGAGAAATATCTACCTCGATTAGCATAGGAACATCCTCAGTGATGACTTCAAGATCTTGAGCCAAGGTCTCAGGATTGTCAAACTTATAGTTTTTAATGCCATAAGCCTGCGCCATCAGTTGGAAATCAGGAAGGGTATCAAAAACTGACTCTGATGTTCTACCTTCATAGAAGGATTCCTGCCACTGGCGAACCATTCCAAGCGAGTGGTTGTTCAGCATAACCACCTTGATTGGCACCTTGTAAATGTTCAAAATAGCCAATTCCTGGTTAGTCATTTGGAAACCACCATCTCCAACGAACAAAACTACTTCCTTATCCGGGTTGGCAATTTTAGCACCGATTGCAGCTGGAATTCCGAATCCCATGGTTCCCAAACCACCTGAAGTCACTAACTGACGCTCATTTTGGTATGGATAATACTGGGCTGTCCACATTTGGTGTTGACCAACGTCTGTTACCACAATGGCATCTCCATTCGTCAGTTCACCAATTCGTTCAATAACGGCTTGCGGTTGGACCACACGCTCTTTCTTGTCATAAGAACGAACACGGTTCTTGTCTTTAGTAACTTTCTCAATCCATTTTTCAGTATTGTTATGAACTGTTGGTTCTGCCAACAACATTTGCAAAGCCTTCTTAGCATCTCCAACTACAGGAATATCTGCACTGATAATCTTACCAATCTCAGCTGGATCAATATCAATGTGAGCAACCTTAGCATTCTTAGCAAAGGTCTTAGGATTCCCCGTCAAGCGGTCATCGAAACGGCAACCAATACTAATCATAAAGTCCGCTTCCGTCATGGCAATATTAGCTGCGAATGACCCGTGCATGCCTCCCATTCCAAGGAAGAGTGGATGACTCGTTGCAATCGTTCCTTGTCCCAAAAGACTGGTTACCACTGGAATTTGATAGCGCTCTGCAAATTCATTTAATTCTGCAGCTGCTTCAGCATAACTAATTCCACCACCAGCTAGCAAGACTGGTTTTTTAGCCTTAGATAATTGCTTCAAGATTTTCTTGATTTGCATATCATTTGGCTCAAGAGTCGGCTGATAGCTTGGTAAATTAACTTCTGGTGAATAAATGAAGTCTGTTTCCAAAGCAGATACATCTTTTGGTAGGTCAATTACGACCGGCCCTGGTCGACCTGTAGTTGCGATATGGACGGCTTCCGTAATGATACGCGGAATATCAGCTGTCTCACGAACTTGGTAATTGTACTTAGTGATTGGCATGGTAATTCCCACAATGTCTGCCTCTTGAAAAGCATCCTTCCCAATCCCTGCTCGCGCAACCTGACCTGTAAAGACCAAAAGGGGAACACTATCGCTCATGGCATCCGCAATCCCTGTAATGGCATTTGTTGCTCCTGGTCCGCTAGTGACGACGGCAACACCCAACTTTCCAGTTGATTTGGCATAACCTTCAGCTTCATGCAGACAACCTTGCTCATGGCGTCCTAGAATGTGGCGAATGCCTTTAAAATTATATATCGCATCATAAAAAGGCAAGACTGCACCACCAGGATAACCAAAGATGGTATCAATTCCTAAATCACGAAGTGTTTCCAAAACTAGGTCCGACCCCGTCTTAGGAGATTCTAAACTGATTTTCTCCATTGTTCCCCTTTCTCTTCTCTTAAAAATAACTTGTTACTATCATACCATTTTTTCAAAATTTTTCAAGAGAAAAGAAGAAATTTTCTGAATTTTCTATTTTAACGTTTATTTATGAATATTATTATTGTTTTTATAAGTTTTAAAAGGTAATTTATATTCTTTTTCAACTTATTTCTATTGATAATTATATATTTCTTCCGCAAATTTCTTTAACTCATTTTTATATGAAATTTTTTATGAGTGCATGTTTTCAGAATCTATAAAATTTATCGGAACTATACAAAAAAGGAAGCCACTAAGTGACTTCCTTCTAGAGTGAGGACAGATTAGTCTTCACCTTTGTTTTTCTTAATGATTTCTTCTTGTACTGACTTAGGTACATCTTCGTAGTGGTCAAATACCATCATGAATGTACCACGTCCTTGAGATGCAGAACGAAGAACTGTTGCGTAACCGAACATTTCAGCAAGTGGAACGTAAGCACGAACAATTTGGCTGTTACCGTGTGCTTCCATACCATCTACACGTCCACGACGAGCAGTTACGTGACCCATAACATCACCAAGGTTTTCTTCTGGAACAGTGATTGTTACAAGCATCATTGGCTCAAGGATAGCTGGTTGTGCTGATTTAGCAGCTTCTTTAAGAGCAAGTGAAGCCGCGATCTTGAAGGCAGTTTCAGATGAGTCGACATCGTGGTATGAACCATCGTAAAGCTTAGCTTTAACGTCAACCATTGGGTAACCTGCAAGAACACCATTAGCCATAGATTCTACCAAACCTTTTTCAACCGCTGGGATAAATTCGCGAGGAACCACACCACCGACGATTGCGTTTTCGAATTCGAATCCTTTACCTTCTTCATTTGGAGTAAATTCAATCCATACATCACCGAATTGACCTTTACCACCAGACTGACGTTTGAAGAATCCACGTGCTTGAGTAGAAGCGCGGAATGTTTCACGGTAAGATACTTGAGGAGCACCTACGTTTGCTTCAACTTTGAACTCACGACGCATACGGTCAACAAGGACGTCAAGGTGAAGCTCACCCATACCTGAGATAACTGTTTCACCAGTTTCAACGTTTGTTTCAACGCGGAATGTTGGATCTTCTTCAGCCAATTTTTGAAGGGCGATACCCATCTTGTCTTGGTCAGCTTTAGATTTTGGCTCAACCATCAATTGGATAACTGGTTCTGGAACGTTGATTGACTCAAGGATGATTTTAGCTTTTTCATCTGTCAATGAGTCACCAGTTGTAGTATCTTTCAAACCAACGGCAGCAGCGATATCACCTGAGTAAACAGTGTCAATTTCTTGACGGCTGTTAGCGTGCATTTGAAGGATACGTCCGATACGTTCACGTTTACCTTTAGAAGTGTTCAATACGTATGAACCTGATTGAAGAACACCTGAGTAAACACGGAAGAATGTCAAACGACCTACGAATGGGTCAGTCATGATCTTGAAAGCAAGAGCTGCAAATGGCTCTTCGTCAGATGCTGGACGAGTTTCTTCTGCGTCTGTATCTGGGTTAACACCTTTAATCGCTGGAATATCAAGTGGGCTTGGAAGGTAGTCAATAACCGCATCAAGCATCAATTGAACACCTTTATTCTTGAAGGCTGAACCACACAATACTGGGAAGAATTCAACGTTGATAGTCGCTTTACGGATACCAGCTTTCAATTCTTCGTTAGTGATTTCTTCACCTTCGAGGTATTTCATCATCAATTCTTCGTCAGTTTCAGCAACTGCTTCGATCAATTTTTCACGGTATTCTTGAGCTTGGTCAAGGTATTCAGCTGGGATGTCTTCTTCAAGAATATCTGTACCAAGGTCGTTAGTATAGATTTCAGCTTTCATCTTGATCAAGTCGATGATACCACGGAAGTCATCTTCAGAACCGATTGGCAATTGGATTGGGTGTGCGTTTGCTTGAAGACGATCGTGAAGTGTGCTTACAGAGTAAAGGAAGTCAGCACCGATTTTGTCCATTTTGTTGGCAAATACGATACGTGGAACTCCATACTCAGTTGCTTGACGCCAAACTGTTTCAGTTTGAGGCTCAACACCTGATTGTGAGTCAAGAACGGTAACCGCACCATCCAATACACGAAGAGAACGTTGTACTTCGATTGTGAAGTCCACGTGTCCTGGTGTGTCGATGATGTTTACGCGGTGGTTGTTCCATTGAGCGGTTGTCGCAGCAGATGTGATAGTGATACCACGTTCTTGTTCTTGCTCCATCCAGTCCATTTGTGACGCACCTTCGTGAGTTTCACCGATTTTGTGGATTTTACCAGTGTAGTAAAGAATACGCTCAGTAGTTGTTGTTTTACCAGCATCGACGTGAGCCATGATACCGATATTACGAGTTTTTTCAAGTGAAAATTCGCGTGCCATGAGGTTTGTTTCTCCTATTTATTTTTGATTTCTATTCTATTATAACACGATTTTAATAAAAACGGATAGGCAGGACCTACCCGTTCTCAATGTTTTCATGCTATTGTTGGTTTCAACTTGTAGATTTACAAATTGAATCGAACTCGGGCTAAAGTTAGTTAGCCGATTTGAGCTGGAACGGGATGCTGTGTGAAAAAGATAAACTTCCTTGTATTCATCGAATACTGCGTCAGTTTCCTATTTTCACCTTGCATCCTTACCGTTCCTAGCATCATGATATAGTTGAGCTCAAGCTAAAAGTCTGGAGAAAAAGATGAATCTCATTGGTTGCAATCGCAACCTGCTTTGATTCCCTATTTTCCCTGGGACTTTCTTAACGCTTTCGCATCCTATCTTACCAACGGAAGTGTGCGAATGCACGGTTAGCTTCAGCCATACGGTGAGTGTCTTCACGTTTCTTAACAGCTGCACCAGTATTGTTAGCAGCATCCAAGATTTCTTTTGCAAGACGGTCTTGCATTGTGTGTTCACCACGAAGACGAGCGATTGTTACCAACCAACGAAGTCCAAGTGTTGTACGACGTTCTGGACGAACTTCAACTGGGACTTGGTAGTTAGAACCACCAACACGACGTGCACGTACTTCAAGTACAGGCATGATGTTTTCCATAGCTGTTTCAAATACTTCAAGTGCATCGTTTCCAGTAGCTTCTTTGATTTGCTCAAAGGCACCGTAAACGATTGAAGCAGCTGTACCACGTTTACCATCAAGCATAACGCGGTTGATAAGACGAGTAACTAGTTGTGAATTGTAAAGCGGATCTGGCAATACGTCACGTTTTGGAGCTCTATTTTTACGACTCATTTCTCTTTATCCCCTTTCCTTATGCTTTTGGACGTTTAGTACCGTATTTAGAACGGCCTTGTTTACGATCGTTAACACCTGCAGTATCAAGTGCACCACGGACGATATGGTAACGTACCCCTGGAAGGTCTTTTACACGTCCACCACGAAGAAGAACCACGCTGTGCTCTTGCAAGTTGTGTCCGATACCTGGGATGTAGGCAGTAACTTCGATAAGGTTGCTCAAACGTACACGAGCGAATTTACGAAGGGCTGAGTTAGGTTTTTTAGGTGTCATTGTTCCAACACGAGTTGCAACACCACGTTTTTGTGGTGAAGAAACGTTTGTTTGAACTTTTTTATGACTGTTGTAACCAACGTTCAAAGCTGGTGATTTAGATTTTTCTACTTTTGATTTACGCGGTTTGCGAACCAATTGGTTAATTGTAGGCATCTACATTCTCCTGTGTTTTTTTATTTTTGGTGATGATACACTTGGTGACAGCTATCATCTGTGTGTACTTTTGCAACATTTGTCAGCACGTCCCTGTACACTCTTGAGAGACCAAAAGTAAAAAGTACCGTCTATTATTGTAACAAAATTTTCCCTTGGTTGTCAAGATATTTTTCTTTTTTTATCGTCTTTCCAATCTTTAAATTCTGATCAGAACAAGAAGATTAATCATAACTATTTGTTCCTTCAATTATAGTCTTTTGAAGTTGGCGGAGCTAGATGCTTCTGTCACTAGGAAATATGACAAATGTCATAAAAAAAGAAAGTTGTAAAATCAACTTTCTTTTTAATATTTTAAATTTTTATTCCACACTAAATAGGTATGGGTAAACTGGTTGTTGGCCTTGGTGAATCTCGACTTCAACGTCTTCGAATTCTTCTGCGATTTCTTGAGCAATTTCATTAGCAAGTTCTTCGCTTCCATCTTCACCAACATAGAAGGTTACGATTTCACTATCTTCATCCAACATATGTTTCAATGTTTCAGTCAATGTTTGGTGCATATCAGGGTTTGACACGAGGATTTTCCCATCCACCATACCTAGATTATCGTTTTCATGGATTTCTAAGCCATCAATGGTTGTATCACGCACAGCTGTTGTGACGCTTCCACTAACGACATCGCTAAGGGCTGCAGTCATACGCTCTTGGTTTTCTTCGATGGACTTGCTTGGATCAAAGGAAAGAAGACTTGTCAAACCTTGAGGAAGAGTACGAGCTTCCACCACTACTGCTGGTTGCTCCAAAACTTCTGCTGCAGATTGAGCCGCCATAAAGATATTTTTGTTGTTTGGCAGGAAGATAATGTTACGAGCGTTGACCTGTTCAACAGCCTTGATAAAGTCTTCTGTTGAAGGGTTCATAGTTTGACCGCCCTCGATAACATAATCCACACCTTGAGAACGGAAGATATCTGCTAGACCTTTACCAGCCACTACAGCAATCAAAGCATACTCTTTTTCTTCAGCAGGCTTGCTAACTTGGGCAGCTTCTTTCTCAACCTGTGCTTCGTGTTGGTTACGCATATTGTCAACTTTTACCTTGACCAAGCTACCATATTTGAGACCTTCTTGCATAACAAGTCCTGGATCTTCTGTATGGACATGGACTTTGACAATTTCATCATCATTGACAACAAGGAGAGAATCTCCAAGCTCATTCAAGTAGTTACGGAATTCATCGTAGTCAAAATCTTTGGCATAAGTTGGACCTTGCTTGAGAGCTACCATGATTTCAGTACAGTAACCAAAGGTGATGTCCTCAGTCGCTACATGACCAGCTACAGATTTATGATGTTCTGCATTGATCATTTCACTCATGTTGGCAGGAGTCGCTACAAAGTCCTCAGATGCAATATATTCACCAGTAAGGGCTGAAAGGAAACCTTCGTAGATGAAGACCAGTCCTTGACCACCCGAGTCCACAACGCCAACTTCTTTCAATACTGGAAGCATGTCTGGTGTTTTAGCTAGAGCTGTTTTAGCACCTTCCAAGGCTGCGCGCATGACTTCAACAGCGTCATCAGTTTGCTCAGCTTTTTTCTTAGCACCGATAGCAGCTCCACGAGAAACTGTCAAAATCGTTCCTTCAACTGGCTTCATAACTGCTTTATAAGCAACTTCCACACCTGATTGGAAGGCAAGGGCCAAGTCTTGACCTGTTAACTCGTCTTTATCCTTGATGGCTTGTGAAAATCCACGGAAAAGCTGAGATGTAATAACTCCTGAGTTCCCACGCGCACCCATCAAAAGACCTTTGGCAAGAATGCTCGCTACCTCGCCAACTGTAGAAGCTGGCTTGTCTGCAACTTCTTTAGCTCCATTTTCAATGGTCATTCCCATGTTTGTTCCAGTATCTCCATCTGGAACTGGAAAGACGTTTAATGAATTGACATATTCAGCTTGCTTATTCAAGCGAGTTGATGCAGCCTGCACCATTTCTTGAAATAAGCTAGTAGTAATTTTTGACACGGTTATTCTCCTACAACTTTGATATTTTGAATGTAGACATTTACAGTCTGAGCAGTAATTCCAAGCTGGTTTTCCAAGCTAAAACGAACACGCTCTTGAATGTTTTTTGACACTTCGCTAATCTTTGTTCCGTAGCTCAACACGGTATATACATCAACTGCAATACTGCCATCTTCGGCCGCCTTTACGACGACACCTTTGGAATAATTTTCCTTACCTAGAAGGGCTTGGAAATTATCTTTGAGGGCATTTTTACTAGCCATACCGACCACACCAAAAATCTCAGTTGCTGCTCCACCTACGACGGTTGCAATCACTTCATCTGTTAGTTCGATTTGACCATCTTTTGTATTAATTTTTACAGTCATCCTTTTTACCTCAACTAGTTGATACTCTATTTTATCATATTTCAGCCCAAGTGTAAAAGCAGAATACTGTATCAGCGGATATTTACTCCGTTTTTCAAATGATTTTATACCCACAACAAAAGAAAAAAGACCCTAAGGTCTCCTTACTTTTATTATTAAACGCGTTCAACTTTACCTGATTTCAAAGCACGAGCTGAAGCCCAAACTTTTTTAGGTTTACCATCGATAAGTACAGTAACTTTTTGAAGGTTTGGTTTTACGGCACGTTTTGTTTGGTTCATCGCGTGTGAACGGTTGTTTCCTGATACAGTCTTACGACCTGTAAAGTAACATACTTTAGCCATTTGTGTTTTCCTCCTATTAGATCTAATATAGCGGATGTGCTAGCACCACATACCGTACTATGTTATCACACTTTCTTCATTTTTGCAAGGGAATTGGAAGATTTTTTTATTTAACGTAGACAATTCCCAACTTCCCAAAAGCCACATCTCCACGGATAATCAAGGTTTTGCTGGTTGGGGCTAGAGGAGTATCTGCCTTGGCTACGCCACAGAAAGTTTCTACCTTTAAATCAACTCCCCAATGTTGAGGAACATAGATAACTGCATTCCCAAAACCGACTTCTATCTTCAAGGTTGCGGTATCTCCTAAAATCTCTGCATTGTCATAATATATCTTGGCATTGCCAAAACCAACTTCTACTTGATCTTCTACCAATTCTTGCTCTTGCTTGTAGAAAGTCCCACTTCCAAAAGCAACTTCCTTATCTGTTAGAATGGTCTTTTTACCATCATACCACCATTTTTCCCCGTTCCAAGTTCTGTTAGAATGAGTGAGTGCGCTGACACCCATTACGATTAAAATACTAGCCAAAATAAGTGAAACAGGAGATAGCTGAATCCAATTATAAAAAAGATTCACTATATTTAACGCTATTAATGCTAAAAAAGTAGCTCTTGTCCAATGATGTCTAAGAAAAGATTCTACCGCCTTATAAAGGAGAAAAGCAATAAAGATGAAGGGAGAATACTTAGTCTCCAGGGATGGGACACCATAATGTCCCTGAAACAGAATCCATGCCGCCAAAATAAGCAACACAATACCAAATGCTTTCTTTTTCATGTTCTTACCTCATGTTTCTTAGATTTTCTTTTAGGAGGGATTGGTAATGTCGTGAGACATGAACCTCCTTGTGGGTCTGATAAAAGGAAATGGTGCCCGTTCCTGAAAAGGACTTGTCCACCGAGTAAACCTGCCGAATATTAGCGATCGTTGACTTGGATACCCGACTGAAATAGCGAGGAAGGATAGCCTCTAACTCATAGAGTTTAAGCCGAACTTCGTAGGCATCTTTCTGGGTATGGGCATAAATCTTGCTCCCTTCTGTCTCAAAGAATAGAATTTCCGACAAATCCAGATAATATTCACCCGTCCCCCTGTAAAAAATCAACCTAGGAGACTTGGACTCTTGCAAGAGCCGCTGCAAATCCGCAATTTCATCTGTCAAAGCCGCCGCCTTGATGACAATTTCAGTTTCCTCTAAATTGCTGTCAATTTCGATTCGTAACTTCATTCCATCTCCTTTCTGACTCTACTATATCAAAGCCAAAATAAGAAAACAAGAGCAAAAAAGCAAGTGGTTACTTTAGACTCGTAAGTGGTTGTGGGACCGCCTTAACTTACAGGTCAAAATAGAAAGAAAATCACACCCCACGCAAGACCACAAATATAACCAACTACTACATCCTTGGGATAATGCACGCCACCTGAGACTCTCACTAGACCGAGGAGGGCTGACAAGACCAATAAGATAACCCCTACAGATAAACTATCATGTAAGCAAGCCATGGAGATAATGGTTGCTGAAAAGACATGACGACTGGGCATTGACTGACCAGGACTATCTCTGTCAAGCAAGGGTTTAATAGCCCATTCCTCATAAGGCCTAGGAGTATTGATTTTCTTACGAAGAAAGGACAAAATCACAAAACCTGATGCAGGGATAAACAAATAGATCCCTACCTGTTTCCCAAATCCTTCTTGGAGATAGGCAGTGGCTAACAAGGTCAGATAAACTATAGGCATAACTACCGTCATGAAGCGATTGAAAGTTCTTAACAAGCTCAGAAGAAAGGGCTTATTTTCAATCTTACCAGCAACGTGGCCATACCATTCTTGATAAATTTTCATATATTTTCTCATCATTTACTCAAATTTTGCTTATAGGGAAGCACTTGTCTTCTAGTATAGTGCAGAAAAAGAAGGCCGTCAAGCCTTCTTTCGATTTATTCTTCTGCTTCATCTTCTGTAAACTGACTGTTGTAGAGGTCAGCGTAGAAACCAGCTTGTGCCATCAGATCATCATGATTGCCTTGCTCGATGATATTGCCATCTTTCATAACCAGAATAAGATCAGCATTTCGGATAGTAGACAAGCGGTGGGCTATGACAAAGGAAGTTCTGCCTTCCATCAAACGGTCCATGGCTTTCTGGATTAACTCTTCCGTCCGTGTATCAACCGAAGAGGTCGCTTCATCTAGGATTAGGAGTGGTGCATCTTTCAGCAAAGCACGAGCAATGGTCAAGAGTTGTTTTTGCCCGACAGACAAGGTTACTGTGTCGTCCAAGACTGTATCGTAACCATCTGGTAGGGTCATAATAAAGTGGTGAATCCCTACAGCCTTGCTGGCTTCGATCACGCGCTCATCACTAATCCCATTTTGGTTATAGATGAGATTATCTCGGATAGTACCTTCAAAGAGCCAAGTGTCCTGCAAGACCATTGAAAAGGCATCGTGTACTTCCGAACGCTTCATCTCCTTGGTATCCACACCATCGATACGGATACTTCCCTTATCAATCTCATAGAACTTCATCAAAAGATTGACAATAGTTGTCTTACCAGCCCCAGTCGGTCCGACAATGGCAACCTTTTGACCTGCATGAGCAATCGCAGAAAAGTCATGGATGATAGTTCTCTCTGGTGTGTAACCAAAGGAAACTCGATCAAAGACCACTTGACCTTTCATATCGCTCAATTGTCTTACTTTATGGGATTCATCTTCCATCTCCTCTTCAGCTAGAAATTCGAAGACGCGTCCCATGGCTGCACTAGCCTGCTGAAGACTAGTAACCCCTTGGGCAATTTGTGAAAGGGGCTGAGAAAAGATACGAACGTAGGCCATAAAGGCAACGATAATCCCGATACTGATGTGTCCATTTAAGGCCAAGGCTGCACCAACGATAATCACCAAGGCATAGCTAAAGTTCCCAATAAACATCATAATCGGCATCATAATCCCTGAAATAAACTGAGACTTCCAGATACTGTCATACAGACGATGGTTTAATGTTGCAAATTCTTCTTTCGTGCTCTCGATAGCATTGTAACTGGTCACCACATTATGGCCAGAGTACATTTCCTCCACATAGCCATTGACAGCTGCCAAATCTTGTTGCTGACTCTTAAAAAATCCCTGTGATTTGCCCATAAAGACAGACACGAAAGCAAAACCAATAAGAGTTGACACAACCGTCACCAAAGCTAAAATCCAGTTCATCCCAAACATGGTTACCAAGACTGCTAAGACCAATAAACTAGATGAAAGAACTGTTCCCAGACTTTGATTAAGGGACTGGGCTGCAGTGTCAACGTCATTGGTTACACGAGACAAAGTATCCCCCTGAGAGTGTCCATCAAAATATCCCAATGGTAGGCTATTTATTTTCTCTGCAATGGCTCTTCTCAAACGCTCTGAAAAACGTTGAATAGCTGTTGTAAACAGAAATGCCTGTAAATAATTTGATAGAAGTCCGATCACATAAATCGCGGCCAAAAAACCACCAATAGCTGCAACCGCCGCGACATCCACACTTGTTTCCAGACCACTGGCAATAATATTAGTCATTTCCTTGATGCGGGTTGGACCATATACAGTAATGATATTGGATACGATTGTTGCTAGAAAGGCGATTAGAAGGGCAAACTGGAGGCCTGCAAGATAGGGTTTAGTCTGTTTCCAGAGAGACATTTTCTTATTTTCCATGTTCCAATTCCTCCTTCGATAGTTGTGAATAGGCAATTTCTTGGTAAACTCCGTTATTAGCTAGAAGTTCCTTGTGGGTGCCTTGTCCCACGACTTTCCCTTGATCTAAAACCAAAATCAAATCTGCATCCATAATCGTTGAAATACGTTGTGCGACGATGAGTTTGGTCATAGACTTGGTTTTCTCTGCTAGCTCTTGGCGAAGAACTCGATCTGTCTTGTAGTCCAAGGCTGAGAAGGAGTCATCAAAGATGAGGATTTCTGGCTTCCGAGCTAAGGCACGCGCAATTGCTAGACGCTGTCTTTGGCCACCTGAGAAGTTGGTTCCTCCTTGGGCCACTTCTGACTCTAAGCCCGCTTCCTTGTCTTCGATAAAGTTCTTAGACTGGGCCAACTCCAAAGCCTGCCACATAGCCTGCTCACTAAGTGGTGTTTCTTGACTCTGTCCAAAATCTAAATTGCCCTTGACATCGCCTGAAAAGAGAACCGCTTTCTGGGGAATATAACCAACCTTGTTGCGCAAATCTTTCAAGTTATAGTCTTGAACATTGACACCGTCCACCAGAATTTCTCCTGCTGACACATCGTAGAAACGTGGAATCAGATTGACCAGAGTTGATTTACCAGAACCTGTTGACCCAATAAAGGCCACTGTTTGACCAGCTTCTGCTCTAAAGCTAACATGCTCGATAACCGCCTCCGAATTTGCCGCATAGCGGAAGGTCACATCCTTAAATTCGACCTGACCTTTGAGGTTTTCATCAGCCAGCTGCACTTGAGCAGGGTTTTGGATAGAAGAATGCAAATCTAAAACTTGATTAATCCGCTTAGCAGAGACCATAGTTCGGGGAAGAACGATGAAGAGTGCTCCCATGAGAAGGAAGCCCATGACAACCTGCATAGCATAAGACATGAAAACAATCATGTCACTAAAGAGAGGCAGACGCGCTATCGGAGCAGCGTCGTTAATCACATAGGCCCCAATCCAGTAAATCGCCACACTCAAACCACTTGAAATCCCCATCATGATAGGGTTCAAAATAGCCATAAGACGGTTGACAAACAAATTCAAGCGTGTCAATTCATCATTTGCTGCTGCAAATTTTTCATTTTGGTAATCCTCTGCATTGTAGGCACGAACGACACGAATACCTGTTAAACTCTCACGAGTGATACTGTTCAGTTTATCTGTCAGCCCCTGAATCAAAGACTGTTTTGGAAAGGCCAGCGTCATCAAAACAGTCGTCATCAGGACGTTGACAATCACTGCCACAAGTACGGCCCAGAGCCAGTATTCTGAATGACCTAAAATCTTCCCGATAGCCCAGATAGCCATAATTGGACCACGCGTAACTACTTGCAAGCCCATGGTAATCAACATCTGAACTTGAGTAATATCATTAGTGGTACGCGTTAAGAGACTAGGAATAGAGAATTTCTTAATCTCTGTCTGTGAGTAGTCTAAAACTCGATTAAAAATATCACTTCTCAGCCTACTAGTATAAGAAGCAGCCACTCGGGAAGCAAAAAATCCAACTGCAACTGCGGATAAGAAGGCTAGAAAGGACATTCCCACCATCATGCTTGCCGGCTGCCATAACTCATCCAAGTTGGTTCCCTGAGTTCCTAGTAAATCAGTGATTTTAGAGATATAGGTCGGCACTTCCAACTCTAGATAAACCGAAAAGCAGGTAAAGAGAATGGCTAGTAAAATCATCCCCCATTCTTTTCCACTAATTCGTTTTGCTAATTTCTTCATTCTCTCCTCCTATTCCCTTGATATTTGCCTGTAGTTGACCGAGAACTTTCTCAAAAATCAGTAATTCATCTTCATCAATGTCTTCCATCAACTGCTTATCAATTCGTTCAAAAAAAGCCTTAACCTCTTGCATCTGAGAACGTGCTTTGTCCGTCAAACGAACAAATTTTGCCCGCTTATCGCTAGAACTCACCTCCAATTCCACCAAACCATTTTGCACCATACGCTTGACCAAATTACTAGCAACAGACTTGGTAATTTTGAGTTCCTGCTCGATATCTTTAATCAAGACCAAGTCTTGGTTTTTCTCACGATTATCCAAAAAACGCAGAACCTGACCTTGAGGCCCACCCATAAATTCAATACCACAACGTTTGGCTTCCTTTTGCACCATCAAGTGAAGCTGATGACCAAAACGCTTAAAAACTAACATCGGCTTATCCATACTTACTCCTTTCTAACCATTGTATTTAGTTCTCCTGGGAACTATTTTACCACTTTGAAAAGAGATGTCAAGAAAAAAGTTTTCATGAGAACTATCTTAGTTTAAATTGACATTAGGCAATGTCTTTTATATAATAAGCACTAACTACTGTGGATAGAAATCCATTCACTCAATGAAGGGAGAAAACTTTCAAATGAAACCAGAAGAACAAAGAGTTTTAGGAATCTTAGCAACCATTTTTGGAGCCATCGCACTTTTAGGATCCTGGATCCCGTTTATTAACTATCTATCGTTGTTCATCGCCATCGTCGCATTTATCTTGGGGATTATCGGCCTTATCGTCAACCTCAAAAAACGGAAAACAATGGCTATTATCGGAACATCCCTGGCAGTTGCCTCTGTTGTACTTTTCTTTACGAGTCAGGCACTATACGCTGATGTCTACAAAGAGTATGCCAAGGAGTTTAACCGTTCCTACATGGATACGAGTGCCTCAATGGAACGCGAAGAAAAAAGCGGCTTGACAGACGATACCTTCGCCTGGACCCAAGAACAGTTCGACGCCTTAATCGAAGGCGACCTTGACAACAAAGGAAAAGGTGGTACCACCTACGAGGATATTATCAATAAACACGGAAAGCCAGATTCCGAGTTTGACTTCACTCTTGGGGGTTACAATACGAAAAAAATCACCTATATCTCTATTGGAGACAAGACTAAGACTGTTACCTTAACTTTTGCAAAACAGGACAATGGACAGCTCTTGCTCGTCCAAAAACATGCAGTCGGTCTAGGTCTAGAAAAAAGCAAGCAACAAAACGATTCTGAAACCTGAGTCTAAGTTCAAACATCAAAAAAACGAACAGCTAGTAAAACTGTTCGTTTTTCTATTAGAATCCATCTACGTTTGTGTAGATCTTTTGCACATCTTCGTCGTCTTCAAGAACGCTGTAAAGTTTTTCAAAGGTTTCAAGGTCATCGCCTGACAATTCCACTTCTGACTGAGGAATCATTTCCAATTCAGTAACTTGGAATTCTTCGATACCTGACTCACGAAGGGCAACAATAGCCTTATGAAGGTCAGTTGGAGCTGTGTAAACTGTGATTGTACCTTCTTCTGCTTCTACATCATCCACATCCACATCTGCTTCGAGCAATTGCTCAAAGACCGCGTCCGCATCTTCACCTGCAAATACAATAACACCTTTGTTATCAAAGAGGTAAGAAACAGAACCTGAAGCGCCCATGTTTCCGCCGTTTTTACCAAAGGCTGCACGGACATTGGCCGCTGTACGGTTGACATTTGAAGTCAAAGTATCAACAATCAGCATAGAACCATTTGGTCCAAAACCTTCGTAACGTCCTTCTGTAAAGGTTTCGTCTGTGTTTCCTTTAGCCTTGTCCAAAGCTTTATCGATAACGTGTTTTGGCACTTGGGCTTGTTTAGCACGGTCGATAACGAATTTCAAAGCTGAGTTTGATTCTGGATCTGGATCACCTTTTTTAGCTGCTACATAGATTTCTACACCAAATTTTGCATATACTTTAGAGTTAGCTCCATCTTTAGCCGTTTTCTTGGCTACGATATTGGCCCATTTACGTCCCATTAGGAATCTCCTTTTTTCACATTTTAATCTTTCTTATTATAACACAAGTTTTTTCGATTTTCACTAGAGGAAATGGATTTTATTCAGTAAATCCAACTAGGATAGCACTTTGGTTGCCAAGATTCCCTTGCCTTCTTTTATCAAGGGGTGACGAAACAGTGAGAAATACAGTTGGATGGTCATGGCAACCCAGATAAGGGGTTCGCAAAGGATAACTCCCTTATAGCCTGCCCAAGGGATAATCAAAACCACAAAAGCGATTTTCCCGATTAGTTCGATAAAGCTAGAAACCAGAGGAAGGACTTTTTGCCCCAAGCCCTGCAAGCAATTGCGATAAATCAATAAGAGACTCAAAATAGGATAAAAAGCTGAGCTGATTTGCAGATAGAGACTGCCATTTTCTACCAAATAGCTATCCGTCGAACTGGCCAAGAAAGAAACTAAGGTAGGACTAGCAAAAAAGAGAAAGGCACAAACAAAAACTGCCCAGGACATACTTAAACGACTGCCGATTCGAAGACCTTGAACAATGCGGTCTGGGCGCTTAGCACCTAAATTCTGAGAAGCAAAGGTCGTCATCGAAGCGGAAATAGCGGTCATAGGAAGAAGGGCGAAAGCCATAATGCGTCGCGCCGCTGTTTGAGCACTAATAATCACGGCACCAAAGGTATTAACAGAAGACTGTAAAATCACACTGCCGATGGACACAATTGAACTCATCAAACCCATAGCTAAACCTTGCTCCAAGAGATCAGCGTACAAAGTCTTGTTCCATTTGAAATGCTTGAGTTGAGGCAAAAGTTCTGGCACACTCTTACGGATATAATAAAAGCAGAGAACCGCTGATAAGCCTTGCGAAATGATGGTAGCAAGGCCTGCAGATTGAACTCCCAGATGCAATTGCGTAATGAAATAGAGATCCAGAACCACATTAACCAGAGCAGAGAAAATCAGAAAACCAAGCGCAGCCAGACTGTCTCCAATAGACCGCAACAAGCCTGCAAAGAGATTATAAGCAAAACTGACACCGACACAGGTTACAATCATAGAAATATATTGATAGGACTGGGGAAGAATTTCTGCAGGGGTATCTAGGTATTGCAAGAGTGGATACAGACCGACAAATCCCAGCAGCATAACTACAATACTCAAAAGTGCACCTAAAATCCAGGTGGCTGCTACTGCTTCCTTAATTTTTATAAAATTCCGAGCCCCGTAATAACGGGCAATGACAATTCCCATGCCATTGCCAACACCAAGAGTAAAACCTACAATCAGGTCAAAAATCGCTGTCGTAGCTCCTACTGCAGCCAAGGAATCTTGACCCAGAAATCGCCCAACAATCAAGACATCAGCAGTATTATAGAGCTGTTGAAAAATATTTGATAGCAAGATTGGGAAGGCAAAACTCAAAAGCGAGGGAAGAATCGGACCATGTATCAGGTCCACTGTTCGTTTTTTATTCATAAGGCTATTATATCAGCTTTCTAGAGGAGCGACAAGAAACAGCAAACTATAGGCAATCTGAAATTTTGAACAAAGAATCGAAAAAGCAGTGGATTTCTCCACTACTTTGACAGCTTATTCTTCAATTTCGATTTCAAGCTCGTCTCCTAGGTCAAGTGTAACTTCTTCATTCACAGAGTCTACTTGAGCTGCTTCATCTTTTTTAGTTTCAACGCCTTCTACAGAAGCTTCCTCTCCATCAATCAAACCAAATTGAACACGGACTTGATGGTCAATTTCATCAAAGATTTCTGGGTTATCTGCCAAGTATTTCTTAGCATTTTCAGAACCTTGCCCGATTTTCTCATCCTTGTAAGAGTACCAAGCTCCTGCTTTTTTGATGATATCCAAATCGCTTGCGATTTTCAAGAGTTCACCAGTCTTAGAAATCCCTTCTCCGTACATGATTTCAACGAAGGCTTCCTTAAATGGTGGAGCTACCTTGTTTTTCACGACCTTGATTTTAGTTTCTTTACCGACATTGGTATCTTTTTGGTCACCAGTTCCCTTGATTTGCGTACTTCCACGAACATCCAAACGGACTGATGCGTAGAATTTCAGAGCACGTCCACCAGGAGTTGTTTCTGGATTTCCAAACATGACCCCAACTTTTTCACGTAATTGGTTGATAAAGATGGCAATTGTTTTGGTTTTATTGATAGAAGCACCGAGTTTACGCATGGCCTGACTCATCATACGAGCTTGCAAACCAACGTGGCTATCTCCGATATCTCCATCAATTTCCGCACGAGGTACAAGGGCTGCAACTGAGTCGACCACGACAAGATCTACAGCACCTGAGTCAATCAATTTTCCTGCAATCTCAAGACCTTGCTCTCCTGAGTCTGGTTGTGACAAGAGCAATTCGTCAATATTGACACCAAGAGCCGCAGCATAAGCTGGATCAAGGGCATGTTCCGCATCTATAAAGGCTGCAATACCACCTTCTTTTTGCGCTTGCGCAACTGCATGAAGGGCAACCGTTGTCTTACCAGATGACTCTGGTCCGTAGATTTCAATGATACGTCCCTTAGGATAACCACCTGAACCAAGGGCAATGTCAAGCGCCAAAGAACCTGAACTCATCACTTGCACCTTTTGCTCCGCACGTTCACCCAAACGCATGATTGATCCTTTACCAAAGTCTTTCTCAATCAATTTAAGAGCGTCATTCAAGGCTTTTTCACGTTCAGCCCCGAATTTTTTTGAAATTTCATCTAATTTTTTTGGTTTTTTCGCCATTCTATTCTCCTACATTCTAATGGTCCTCAGACCTATCTACTATTATATCAAAAGTTAGTCACTTAATAAAGCCTTGCGAACTAGGTTAAAGGCATGCATAACTGCAATATGACGTACATCTGCTCGACTTCTACCTCCAATATTAACCTTGACGACCTCAGTTCCATGCTCTTGAGCCAAGCCTATAAAGACTGTCCCAGCTGGGTGCCCTTCTAGGCTATCTGGTCCTGCCACTCCAGTCAAACTAAGGCCAAAATCAGATTGAGTCTTGGTTCGTGCCTGCTCAGCCATCTTCTGAGCTGTAAATTCAGACACCACACCCTGTTCTTCTAAATCCTTGGCAGGAATATCCAACATCCTTGATTTTTCCTCCAAGCTATAGGTCACAAAACCACCCTTGAATATACTTGATGCACCCGAAAAATCTGCCACAGTGGCTTGGAAAAGCCCTGCCGTCAAACTCTCAGCAGCCGTGATGGTTTTCCCTTGTTTTTTCAGCTCTTCTACCACAATGCTAGCTAAACTAGTTTCTTCCCCATAACCATAACAAAGGTCTCGTAAAGAAATTCCTTCGAAAGTCTGGCGGTCCAAGATTTGATTTTCCAAGATATCCAGCGCTTGATTCGCCTCTTCTTGACTGCTAACCTTTGTTGACAGACGCAGAGTGACTTCTCCTGTCTTAGCATAAGGGGCCAAGGTCGGATCTGTTTGATTATCAATCAAATCAGACAAAATCGTAACCAACTGACTTTCGCCAATCCCAAAGAAACGAAGAACGCGGGAATATAGCTTACTCCCTGTCATCAACTTAGGTAGAAGTTGGTTTAAAACCATGGGTTTTAATTCACTTGGTGGACCGGGAAGGACGACATAGTTCACTCCATCGACTTCCAATATTCCCCCCACAGCCAGTCCTGTTTCGTTTGGTAGTGGAGTCGCCCCTTCTACAAGTTGAGCTTGTCTTTCATTATTCGGTGTTCGGGCATAGTCTGGTCTCTGGGCAAAAAAGACATCCAACTTCTCCTGCGCCTGAGGATCGAAGACTAATTCTTTCCCTAAAAATTTAGCTAGGGTTTGTTTGGTTAGATCGTCCTCAGTTGCCCCCAAACCACCTGTCAAAATCACCAGACTGCTACGTTGACTGGCAATCTCAAGCAGGGATAAGAGACGAGCTTCATTGTCTCCTACAGCCGTCTGAAAATATACGTCTACCCCAATCTCTGCTAGTTTTTCTGATAAAAACTGAGCATTGGTATTGACAATCTGTCCTGTCAAAATCTCTGTTCCAACAGCAATGATTTCTGCTTTCATGTTTCCTCCTACCTATCTATTCGTACTTTTTTGAAAAAATCGCAGGAAATTTCCCACGATTTCATTATTAATTTTGTTCTATTTCTACACTTGAAGCATTCGTTGATGTAGCGGTTCTTCCAAGGGCTGCTTCGTATAACACAGCATTGGTCTCTACTTCAGTTACTTCCTCTTTACCTAGTGAACGACGTAAGAGATTCTGCATTTCCAACATATGCTCAGTTGTAACAATCTGGTAAGAAATACCCTGCAGTTCTGCATCTTCTCCTCGCAATTGATGTGTTTCAATATTCTTGAAGGAATCCTGATAACCAAGTAATTGTGGAATACTTTTCGCTGATAAATCAATGTTGGTCTGCATATTGGTACTTAGGGCTTTTAAGATAGACTGATAGTGACTAACACTATTCAAGCTAAGAACTTTTTCAACAACCTTTTGAATGACTTCACGCTGACGCTTCTGACGTCCGTAGTCCCCTTCTGGATCTTGGTAGCGCATGCGAGAATAAACAAGAGCTTCTTCACCATTTAGAGTTTGCTGTCCAACACCAATGGAAATTTTATTAAATTCTTCCTGGTCAGTAATCGAAATTGGAAAACCGAGTGTATTATTTACAGTCACCCCGCCAACTGCATCAACCAATTGTTGCAACCCCTGCATATTCACCATAACGTAACGATCGATATGAATATTCATCATTTTCTGGATAGTTGAGATTGCCAATTCCGCACCACCACCAGCGTAGGCGGCATTTAGTTTAGCTTCCTCAACACTACCATCTTTATGCTGAATTTTAGTCAAGATATCACGTTCCAAACTTAACATCGTTGTCTTTTTCGTGTGCGGATTAACCGTCAAGAGAATCATGGAATCACTATTTCCCTCCCAAGGATCAGTTCGTTCCACATTTCCAGTATCAACCCCCATTAAAAGGATCGTTAAGGGTTCAGTCGCCTCAATAACATTGGTTTCTTCACCAATTTTTTTATAAGTTCTTGATAAAGTTTCTGTACCTTGTTGATAAATGGTATAAGCAAAAACACCCACACCCAAAACTGTCACAGCTAGAAAAGCTAGCACCATTCCAATAATTTTTTTAACCATATTTCTATCAATCTATCAGTCTACCCATCAGGTAAACATCTATAAATTTCCCTTCTTCTATGTACGCACCGCGCTCTTGTCTACCTTCAATTACAAAGCCATGCTTTTGATATAAATGAACTGCAGCTTGATTACGAGTTTGGACAGTCAGTTGGAGACGACGCAAAATGCCACTTGCTTGTGCCCACTCTATCGCTTCTTCTAACAAAAAACTTCCCAAGCCATTATTCCAATATCTTTTTCCAATCACAATGAAGAGATCACCGATATGACGGACTCTCTTGCGCTGGTCAGCTGTAATATTTACAATACCAGCAATTTCATCATTCAGCAAGGCAAGTAAAATGATTTGATTTTCCGAGTGAGCCTGTTTATCCAAAAACAACTCCATCTCAGTATCTGTCATCAAAATACCATCCCTGTCCAGACTGGTAAAATCTGTTTCTACACTGACACGATTTAAAAATGTCACTAACTCAGCAGCATCATCAGGTTCTGCTTCTCTAATGAGTAACTCATACTCCATGTTGAAGCTCCTCTAAGAGTTTTTCTGCACGTAAACCCTTTGCTTGGAAATTCAGCCTGCGACCGTCTTCTTCTTTTAGAATTTCCAATTCTAAATAAGTATCTGGTAAGGCATCACCTAAAAGATGTCCCCACTCGATGACAGTCACGCCGCCACCAAAGAGAAACTCATCTAAATCAATAGAATCAGCATCCCCCTCTATACGATAAATATCTAAATGATAAAGAGGAAGACGACCTTCATACTCCCTCACAATAGTATAGGTTGGACTCTTAATCATCTGAGTAATCTGTAACCCTTTAGCAAGACCTTTTGTAAAGGTCGTTTTGCCTGCCCCAAGTTCTCCAGTTAGAATTAAGACATCATTCTTTTCTAATAAACAGCCCAAACGTTCACCTAGGCACTGCAACTCTTCTTCGTTTTTAGTGTACATGTTTCTATTATACCAAAAAGTTGTCCTTTGTCGAGATATTATCTATGAATTCCATATTACAAGTTGTAAAACTTGGACATCTCTTCTTTTACCTTTAAAATAGAAACAGCAAGAAGACAACTAACAAGATATCTCTCATCAAGTGGCTATAAAATGAAACTTCCCAGCGAATAACTTTTGGCACCAACAATCTTAAGAAAAACATTCCCAAGGCAATATAAAAGGTCATGGATAATATTGACCAGGGATTTCTAAGAATGATTAAAATAACTAGTCCACTAATAAAACACATTTCCTTCTTACCCAAAATCTTTTTCAAGCCATATACATACTTCTGAATTGGCAGAAAAACTAACAAATCAATACCAAATAAGAAAAAGAAACTCGGTAGAAAGGCTTCCACAAACCCTTCTACGGATGTATTTCCTGCAAGGATATGTTCTATGACAATTAAAGCTAAACCCAAAACATTTACCAATAGCAACAGGCTATACAAGAATTGTTGCTTATCTTCCTTAAAAACTGAATAAGATTGATTTCCCTGCCCTCTATAGTAGTTTAACCCTGCACCAATACTGGCAAGGAGCAACATGCCAACTAAATAATAGAAGCAGTTTTGATTTAACATCAAGGCCCAAGTCGATAAACTTAAACAAGAACAGCTACTAAGACCAAAAAACGTCAGCAATAACAAAACTCTAATTTGCTTTTTCATTCTTTCCATCATTCTTCCTCCCTTACTTGCTCTTATTATAAGCTAGAAATTCTCATCATTGCTAGAATATTTCTCAACTGTCAGTTTTCTACTCTAAAATGTAAAAAAGTTTGATGCAAGTAACCCTTACATCAAACTTTTACTACTTTCCGTCAAACCAAAGAGCAATTTCGCGCTTAGCTGACTCTTCTGAATCTGAACCATGTACAACATTTTGGATAACCTCATTTTCTCCAGCAGCTTTTGCAAAATCACCTCGAATCGTTCCTGGTAAAGCTTCTTCTGGACGAGTTGCCCCCATCATAGTCCGCCAAGTTTCGATTACTTTGGGACCAGAAATGATACCTACAAGAACCGGTCCTGAAGTCATAAATTCACGAATCGGTGGGTAAAAACTTTGACCAACCAAGTCCTGATAGTGCTGATCAATTAACTCTTCTGAAACCTGTGAACTCAACTCCAATTTTTCGATTGTAAATCCACGTTGTTCGATGCGTTTCAACACTTCACCCACTAGCCCTCTTTTTACACCGTCTGGTTTAATGATAAAAAATGTTTGTTCCATACCTGTCTCCTTTGTCAGCTTCTTTCTTTTATTTTACCACATTTCATGGAAAAATGGAGAAAGTTTTCAGAAAAGAGAAAGAGAACCCGAAGGCTCTCTCATTCTCTCTTATTCTACTGTTTCTTCCACAGTTTCAACGGCAGTATCCACAACTACTTCTGTTGTTTCTTCATTTCCTTCTTTCTCTACTGGAGGGTTAAGGTATTCTTCTTCGTTAACAGCATGTGGTTCAAGGTTACGGTAACGAGCCATACCAGTACCTGCTGGGATGATCTTACCGATGATAACATTTTCTTTAAGTCCAAGGAGATGGTCTTTCTTACCACGGATAGCTGCGTCAGTAAGGACACGAGTTGTTTCCTGGAAGGAAGCCGCTGACAAGAAACTGTTTGTTTCAAGTGAAGCTTTGGTAATTCCCATAAGGACTGGTCGACCTGTCGCTGGCACTCCACCTGCGATAAGAACATCTTTGTTGGCATCTGTAAAGTCATTGATATCCATGAGGGTACCCATGAGAAGATCTGTGTCACCTGGATCCATGACACGGACTTTACGGATCATTTGACGAACCATTACCTCGATGTGTTTGTCACCGATTTCTACCCCTTGGCTACGGTAAACTTTTTGTACTTCGCCGAGAAGATAAGTTTCAACTGACAAGACATCACGGACTGCAAGGAGACGTTTTGGTTGGATAGAACCTTCTGTAAGAGCAGCACCACGCGCTACTTGGTCCCCAACTTCAACACGCATACGAGCTGTAAATGGAACGACGTATTCACCTTCGCCAGTTTCACCCTTAACAAAGACTTTCTTAGTACGAGTTGATGCATCTTCTTCGATAGCAGTAACTTGTCCTTTAACCTCTGTGATAACCGCTTCCCCTTTAGGATTGCGGGCTTCAAAGATTTCTTGGACACGAGGAAGACCCTGAGTGATATCGGTATTTGAGGCAACCCCACCCGTGTGGAAGGTACGCATTGTAAGCTGTGTACCAGGTTCCCCGATAGATTGGGCAGCGATTGTACCAACTGCTTCACCAACTTCAACCGCATCACCAGTCGCCAAGTTGATACCATAACAGTGACGGCAGACACCGTGACGAGTGTTACATGTAAATACAGAGCGGATAGTCACTTCTTCCACACCAGCGTTGACAATTTCACGCGCCTTGTCTTCTGTAATCAACTCATTTGGACCGATAATAACTGCACCAGTTTCTGGATGTTTAACAGTTTTCTTAGTGTAACGACCATTGAGACGTTCTTCTAGAGACTCGATCATCTCTTTTCCTTCTGCGATAGAACGGATCAAGAGACCACGATCTGTTCCACAGTCATCTTCACGGATGATAACATCTTGGGCAACGTCAACCAAACGACGAGTCAAGTAACCTGAGTCGGCTGTCTTAAGGGCCGTATCGGTCATACCTTTACGCGCACCGTGAGTTGAGAAGAACATTTCCAATACCGACAAACCTTCGCGGAAGTTTGAAAGGATTGGCAATTCCATGATACGTCCGTTCGGAGCAGCCATCAGACCACGCATACCGGCAAGCTGTGAGAAGTTTGAGATGTTACCACGGGCTCCAGAGTCCATCATCATAACGATTGGGTTCTTAGGATCTTGGTTGGCAATCAAACGTTTCTCTAGTTTTTCACGGGCAGCACGCCATTCAGCTGTAACAGCATTGTAACGCTCGTCGTCTGTGATCATACCACGGCGGAATTGTTTTGTGATTTGTTCTACACGTTTGTGTGATTCTTCAATGATTTCAGCCTTGTCATCAACGACTGGGATATCGGCAATACCCACTGTCAATCCTGCAAGAGTTGAGTGGTGATAACCGAGGTTCTTCATACGGTCAAGTAGGGCAGAAGTTTCTGTCGTACGGAAACGTTTGAAGATTTCAGCGATGATATTTCCAAGGTTTTTCTTCTTGAATGGAGGGTTAAGTTCAAGTTTGCTGATAGCTTCCTTGATATCTCCACCAAGTGGCAAGAAGTATTTTGCTGGAACGCCTTCTGTCAAGTTGGCATTGTTTGGTTCTTGCAAGTATGGTAGACCCTCTGGCATAATGTCGTTGAAGAGGATTTTACCAACTGTTGTAAGCAAGACCTTGTGTTTTTGCTCTTCTGTCCATGGTTTGTTGAGGCTGTCTGTTGCGATACCAACACGTGAATGGAGGTGAACATAGCCATTACGGTAAGCCATAACCGCTTCATCACGGTCTTTGAAGACCATTCCTTCACCTTCACGACCAGCTTCTTCCATTGTCAAGTAGTAGTTACCCAAAACCATGTCCTGAGATGGAGTAACAACTGGTTTACCATCTTTCGGGTTCAAGATATGCTCAGCAGCTAGCATCAAGATACGAGCTTCTGCTTGGGCTTCTTCTGAAAGTGGTACGTGGATGGCCATTTGGTCCCCGTCAAAGTCGGCATTGTAGGCTTCACAGACAAGTGGGTGCAAGCGAAGGGCCTTACCATCAATCAAGACTGGCTCGAAGGCTTGGATACCCAAACGGTGAAGGGTCGGTGCCCGGTTCAAAAGCACTGGGTGTTCTTTGATCACTTCTTCAAGGATATCCCAGATACGCTCATCTCCGCGTTCCACCAAGCGTTTAGCTGCTTTGACGTTTTGCACGATATCACGGGCAACAATTTCACGCATCACGAATGGTTTAAAGAGCTCGATCGCCATTTCACGTGGCACACCACATTGGTACATCTTAAGAGTTGGACCAACGGCGATAACGGAACGTCCTGAGAAGTCAACACGTTTACCGAGCAAGTTTTGACGGAAGCGTCCTTGTTTCCCTTTAAGCATGTGGCTCAATGATTTCAGTGGACGGCTACCTGGTCCTGTGATTGGACGACCACGACGACCATTATCAATCAAAGCGTCAACCGCTTCTTGAAGCATACGCTTCTCATTTTGAACGATAATACCTGGTGCATTCAACTCAAGCAAACGAGCCAAACGGTTGTTACGGTTGATAACACGGCGGTAAAGGTCGTTCAAGTCAGATGAGGCAAAACGGCCACCATCCAACTGCAACATTGGACGAAGATCTGGTGGAATAACCGGAAGGATGTTGAGAATCATCCATTCAGGTTTGTTTCCAGACTTGTAAAAGGCATCCAAAACATCCAAACGACGGATGGCTTTGACACGTTTTTGTCCAGTCGCTGTTTTCAACTCTTCTTTGAGTTCAGCAATTTCTTTTTCAAGATCTACTTGTTTCAAGAGGTCTTGGATGGCTTCGGCACCCATCTTGGCAACGAATGATCCATAACCATACTCACGCAAGCGCTCACGGTATTCGCGCTCTGTCATGATAGACTTGTGCTCAAGCGGTGTATCCTTGGGATCAATCACCACATAAGCCGCAAAGTAGATCACTTCCTCGAGGGCACGAGGGCTCATATCAAGGGTCAAGCCCATACGGCTTGGAATCCCCTTGAAGTACCAGATGTGAGATACAGGAGCTTTCAATTCGATATGTCCCATACGCTCACGACGAACTTTCGTACGCGTTACTTCAACCCCACAGCGGTCACAAACAATTCCTCTGTAACGAATGCGTTTGTACTTACCACAAGCACATTCCCAGTCTTTTGTAGGACCAAAGATAACTTCATCAAAGAGTCCTTCACGTTCTGGTTTCAAGGTACGGTAATTGATTGTTTCAGGTTTTTTGACTTCTCCATAAGACCATGAACGGACTTTACTTGGAGAAGCTAGGGTGATTTGCATACTTTTAAAACGATTTACATCAACCACTATTTCTTCCCTTTCTATTCTAAGTGAACTGCTTATTCTTATTCAGCAGCTTCTTCTGTTGCTTCCGCTTTTGTTGCTTTTTCAGCTTCTTCAGCTTCAAAGGCTGCTTTAGCCTCTTGGGCTGCTTTTTCGCGGGCTTTTTCAAGGTCATCTACGTGGATGACATCTTCGTCCATTCCTTCATCCAAGTCACGAAGTTCCACTTCTTGGTCATCTTCGTCAAGGACACGCATGTCAAGACCAAGAGATTGCAATTCTTTGACAAGAACTCGGAAGGATTCTGGAACACCTGGTTTTGGAATTGGTTTTCCTTTTGTAATAGCTTCATAGGCTTTCAAACGTCCGTTGATATCGTCAGACTTGTAAGTCAAGATTTCTTGAAGAACATTTGACGCACCATAGGCTTCAAGAGCCCAAACCTCCATCTCACCGAAACGTTGTCCACCAAACTGAGCTTTACCTCCGAGTGGTTGTTGGGTAACGGTTGAGTAAGGTCCGACTGAACGCGCGTGCAATTTATCGTCAACCATGTGGTGGAGTTTGATCATGTACATGACTCCGACAGAAACACGGTTATCAAATGGTTCACCTGTACGTCCATCGTAAAGGATTGTTTTGGCATCGCTATCCATACCAGCTTCTTTAACAGTTGACCAAAGGTCTTCAGAACTTGCTCCGTCAAAGACTGGTGTTGCGATGTGAATACCAAGAGTACGAGCCGCCATACCAAGGTGAAGCTCCATAACCTGACCGATATTCATACGTGATGGCACCCCAAGTGGGTTCAACATGATATCGACTGGAGTTCCATCTGGAAGGTAAGGCATGTCTTCTACAGGAACGATACGAGAGACAACCCCTTTATTTCCGTGACGTCCGGCCATCTTATCTCCGACCTTGATCTTACGTTTTTGAGCGATGTAGACGCGAACCAGCATATTAACACCTGATTGCAATTCATCTCCATTTGCACGTGTAAAGATCTTAACATCACGAACGACACCATCGGCACCGTGTGGTACACGAAGAGAAGTATCACGTACTTCACGAGACTTGTCTCCAAAGATAGCGTGCAAGAGACGTTCTTCAGCTGAAAGATCTTTCTCACCCTTAGGTGTCACTTTACCTACAAGGATGTCACCTTCTTTAACCTCAGCACCGATACGGATAATACCCATTTCGTCAAGGTCTTTAAGAGCGTCTTCCCCAACATTTGGAATTTCACGAGTAATTTCTTCAGGCCCAAGCTTTGTATCGCGTGTTTCTGATTCGTATTCTTCAAGGTGGACAGATGTGTAGACATCGTCTTTAACCAAGCGTTCGCTCATGATAACGGCATCCTCGAAGTTGTAACCTTCCCAAGTCATGTAGGCAACGATTGGGTTTTGTCCAAGCGCCATTTCTCCATTTTCCATAGAAGGTCCGTCAGCGATGAAATCACCTTTTTCAACGACATCGCCAACTTTTACGAGAGTGCGTTGGTTGTAAGCAGTACCTGAGTTTGAACGACGGAATTTTTGGATGTGGTAAACGTCCAATGAACCATCTTCACGACGAACTTCTACCTTGTCAGCATCTGCATAGGTAACTTTACCGTCATACTGAGCAATCACAGCAGCTCCTGAATCGTGGGCTGCTTGGTATTCCATACCAGTACCAACGTAAGGTGCTTTTGGATTAATCAACGGCACAGCCTGACGTTGCATGTTGGCTCCCATGAGGGCACGGTTGGAGTCATCGTTTTCCAAGAAAGGAATACATGCTGTCGCAACGGCAACTACCTGTTTTGGTGATACGTCCATATAGTCAACAACATTAGCTGGATACTCTTGGTTGACCCCTTGGTGACGTCCCATGACAACTTTCTCAGCAAATGTTCCATCTTCATTCAGACGAGAATTAGCCTGTGCTACAGTAAATTCATCTTCTTCATCGGCTGTCAACCAAACGATTTCGTTCGTAACAACACCTGTTGCACGGTCAACTTTACGGTATGGTGTTTGAACAAAACCATATTTGTTCAAGTGTCCATAAGATGACAAGTTATTGATCAAACCGATGTTAGGTCCTTCAGGTGTCTCGATTGGACACATACGGCCGTAGTGAGTGTAGTGCACGTCACGGACTTCATATCCAGCGCGGTCACGTGTCAAACCACCAGGTCCTAAGGCTGATAAACGGCGTTTGTGAGACAACTCAGAAAGCGGGTTGTGTTGGTCCATGAACTGTGACAACTGTGATGAACCAAAGAATTCTTTAACCGCAGCTGTTACAGGACGGATATTGATAATTTGTTGTGGTGTCAAGACTTCGTTGTCCTGGACAGACATACGTTCACGGACATTACGTTCCATACGAGAAAGTCCAAGACGTACTTGGTTGGCAAGCAATTCACCAACCGCACGGATACGACGGTTTCCAAGGTGGTCGATATCATCTACACGGCCAAGTCCTTCAGCCAAGTTGAGGAAGTAGCTCATCTCAGCAAGGATATCTGCAGGAGTGACGATACGAACCTTGTCATCTGGATTAGCATTACCGATGATGGTTACAACACGGTCTGGATCAGTTGGAGCAACAACCTTGAATTTTTGAAGAACAACTGGCTCAGTCACAACCGCTGCATCATTTGGAATGTAGACAATCTTGTTCAAGTCGCCATCCAAATAGCTTTCGATGCTTTCAATCACACTACGAGTCATGGTTGTTCCAGCTTCTACCAAGATTTCTCCTGTTTCAGGGTCTACCAATGGCTCAGCAATAGTTTGGTTAAGCAAGCGTGTTTTAACATTGAGTTTTTTATTGATTTTGTAACGACCAACAGCTGCCAAGTCATAACGACGTGGGTCAAAGAAACGAGCCACAAGCAAGCTACGTGAACTTTCAGCAGTCTTAGGCTCACCTGGACGAAGGCGTTCGTAAATTTCTTTCAAAGCTTCGTCTGTACGAGAGTCCATTGGGTTCTTATGGATATCTTTTTCAACAGTGTTGCGAACCAATTCGCTATCACCAAAGATATCAAAGATTTCATCATCACCTGAGAAACCAAGAGCACGAACCAAGGTCGTAAATGGAATCTTACGAGTACGGTCGATACGAGTGTAGGCAATATCTTTTGAGTCGCTTTCAAGTTCCAACCAAGCTCCACGGTTAGGGATAACAGTTGAACCGTAACCCACTTTACCGTTTTTATCTACTTTGTCATTAAAGTAAACACCTGGCGAACGAACCAACTGCGAAACGATGATACGTTCACCACCATTGATGATGAAAGTGCCCATTTCTGTCATGATTGGGAAATCACCAAAGAAAACTTCTTGGGTCTTGATTTCGCCTGTTTCTTTATTGATCAAGCGGAAGGTTACAAAAATTGGTGCTGAGTAGCTAGCATCGTGAATACGAGCTTCTTCTAGCGTGTATTTTGGTTCCTTGATTTCATATCCAACAAATTCCAACTCCATTGTGTCTGTGAAGTTTGAAATTGGCAATACATCTTCAAATACTTCCTTAAGACCATGGTCTAGGAAATCTTTGAATGAGTCAGTTTGAATTTCAATCAAATTTGGTAAGTCAAGAACTTCTTTGATTCTTGAAAAACTACGACGGGTACGATGTTTCCCGTATTGAACGTCATGTCCTGCCAAGATGATTCTCCTTTGTAAATAAGTTCCAAGCCTTGTCAATCAGGCTTTTCTAATCGTCATATGGTTTTAAAAACCCCTATCACCGTGTCCTCTTGATAAATTTTCAGAATCTTTAAGTCTTTGTTACAAGTACTCAAAATCCTGAAAAAAAGCACAAAAAGAGCAGCTAAATCTGACTTTTTCAGAAGATTTAACTGCTGTGAGCCTTGTCTGGACAATATTTCAGACAAAACCTACGACAAATGATTACTCATATTATACCCTATTTAGCTAGATTTTTCAAGGGGATTGACGAATTTTTGACAAAATCTTTTCCTATAAGAAAGGCTGGCTGAATCGTAACAAAATTTGTTGCTATTTTTTCTTTTAGTTTAATTTTAGGAAAACGCTTGCATCTCATTTTACTAAGTGCTATACTGATATAGAAATTTATTGATTGGAGAATCATCATGAGAAAAACACCTGCTCAAACTGAGAAAAAAATGGTCTACAGCATCCGTTCCCTCAAGAATGGAACTGGTTCTGTCCTTATCGGCGCAAGCCTTGTCCTACTTGCTATGGCTACACCAACTATCTCAGCCAAGGAAAATACACCAACCACTAACGCAAGTATTAGTGAAACTACTACTGCCCTTGCCCAACCTCTTACTGATACAACAGCCAGCACTGGTAAGCAAGAAAGTGATCTTTCTGCACCTGAAAATGCAAACGCTTCCCTAGAAAAAAAAGAAGAAAAACCTGCAACAGAGGCAACCACTCCTGCTGCAACTCCCGCCGATTCAGCACCACAAACCGGGCAAGATCGTTCAAATGAGCCAACTACTTCTACGAGTCCAGTAACGACTGAAACTAAGGCAGAAGAGCCCATCCAAGACAACTACTTCCGTATCCATGTCAAAAAACTTCCTGAAGAAAACAAGGATGCTCAAGGGCTATGGACTTGGGACGATGTTGAAAAACCTTCTGAAAACTGGCCAAACGGAGCCTTGTCCTTCAAAGATGCCAAAAAAGATGACTATGGCTACTACCTAGATGTCAAATTAAAGGGAGAACAAGCCAAGAAAATTAGCTTCCTCATCAATAATACAGCTGGGAAAAATCTAACCGGCGATAAATCGGTAGAAAAACTGGCACCAAAGATGAATGAGGCTTGGTTGAACCAAGATTACAAGGTTTTTTCTTACGAGCCACAACCTGCAGGAACTATTCGCGTCAACTACTACCGCACAGATGGCAACTATGACAAGAAATCTCTCTGGTACTGGGGAGATGTGAAGGAGCCAAGTAGTGGTGAATGGCCTAACGGAACAGACTTTACGGCTACAGGCAAATATGGTCGCTATATCGATATTCCACTCAAAGATGCAGCTAAAGACCTTGGATTTTTATTACTAGACAGAAGCAAACAAGGAGACGATGTGAAAATCCGTAAAGAAGATTATAAGTTCACAGATTTGAAAAATCATAGCCAAATCTTCCTAAAAGATGATGATGAAACCATCTACACCAACCCCTACTATGTGCACGATATCCGCATGACAGGAGCTCAACACGTAGGAACTTCTAGCATTGAAAGTAGTTTTTCAACACTGGTCGGTGCTAAAAAAGAGGATATCCTCAAACACTCCAGCATCACTAATCATCTAGGAAACAAAGTAACTATCACTGACGTTACAATCGATGAGGCTGGTAAGAAAGTGACCTACAGCGGAGATTTCTCTGACACAAAACATCCTTATACCGTTAGCTACAACTCTGACAAATTCACTACCAAAACAAGCTGGCGTCTTAAAGATGAGACTTACAGCTATGATGGTAAACTTGGAGCTGACCTCAAAGAAGAAGGAAAACAGGTTGATTTAACTCTATGGTCACCAAGTGCTGATAAGGTTTCTGTTGTTGTCTACGACAAGAATAACCCTGAAAAAGTGGTTGGAACTGTCGCTCTTGAAAAAGGTGAAAAAGGAACCTGGAAACAAACTCTGAATGAAAACTCTGGTCTCGGCATCAGCAATTACACTGGCTACTACTACCACTACCAAATCGAGCGCCAAGGTAAAACTGTTCTTGCACTCGATCCTTACGCTAAATCCCTCGCTGCTTGGAATAGTGACGATGCCAAGATTGACGATGCCCATAAAGTTGCTAAAGCTGCCTTTGTAGATCCAGCTAAACTAGGACCTCAAGACTTGACTTATGGTAAGATTCGCAACTTCAAATCGCGCGAAGATGCTGTCATCTATGAAGCTCATGTGCGTGACTTCACTTCAGATCCTGCCATCGCAAAAGATTTGACTAAGCCATTTGGTACCTTTGAAGCCTTTATCGAAAAACTAGACTACCTCAAAAACTTGGGTGTAACCCACATCCAGCTCCTTCCAGTCTTGTCTTACTACTTTGTCAATGAGTTGAAGAACCACGAACGCTTATCTGACTATGCTTCAAGCAACAGCAACTACAACTGGGGATATGACCCTCAAAACTACTTCTCCTTGACTGGTATGTACTCAAGCAATCCTAAGAATCCAGAAAAACGAATCGCAGAATTCAAAAATCTCATCAACGAAATCCACAAACGTGGCATGGGAGCTATCCTGGATGTAGTGTATAACCATACAGCTAAAGTCGATATCTTTGAAGATTTAGAGCCAAACTACTACCACTTTATGGATGCTGATGGTACACCTCGCACTAGCTTTGGTGGTGGACGCTTGGGGACAACCCACCATATGACCAAACGACTCCTAGTTGACTCTATCAAATATCTAGTTGATACCTACAAAGTTGATGGATTCCGTTTCGATATGATGGGAGACCATGATGTAGCTTCTGTCGAAGAAGCATACAAGGCTGCACGCGCCCTCAATCCAAATCTAATCATGCTGGGTGAAGGTTGGAGAACCTATGCTGGTGATGAAAATATGCCTACCAGAGCTGCTGACCAAGATTGGATGAAACATACCGATACTGTCGCAGTATTTTCCGACGACATCCGTAACAACCTCAAGTCTGGTTATCCAAACGAAGGTCAACCTGCCTTTATCACAGGCGGCAAGCGTGATATCAACACTATCTTCAAAAATCTCATTGCTCAACCAACCAACTTTGAAGCAGATAGTCCTGGAGATGTCATCCAATACATCGCAGCTCATGATAACTTGACCCTCTTTGACATCATCGCCCAATCTATCAAAAAAGATCCAAGCAAAGCTAAGAACTATGCTGAAATTCACCGTCGTTTGCGACTTGGAAACCTCATGGTCTTGACAGCTCAAGGAACTCCATTTATCCACTCCGGTCAGGAATATGGACGTACTAAACAATTCCGTGACCCATCCTACAAGACTCCAGTAGCAGAGGACAAACAACCAAACAAATCTCACTTGTTGCGTGATAAGGACGGCAATCCATTTGACTATCCTTACTTCATCCATGACTCTTACGATTCGAGTGATGCTATTAACAAGTTTGACTGGACTAAGGCTACAGATGGAAAAGCATATCCTGAAAATGTCAAGAGCCGTGACTATATGAAAGGGTTGATTGCCCTTCGTCAATCTACAGATGCCTTCCGACTTAAGAGTCTTCAAGATATCAAAGACCGTATTCGCCTCATCACTGTCCCAGGTCAAAATGGTGTGGAGAAAGAGGATGTAGTGATCGGTTACCAAATCACTGCTCCAAACGGTGATATCTACGCAGTCTTTGTCAATGCGGACGAAAAAGCTCGCGAATTTAATTTGGGAACTGCCTTCGACCACCTCAGAAATGCTGAAGTTTTGGCAGATGAAAACCAAGCAGGACCCGTAGGAATTACCAACCCGAAAGGACTCGAATGGACTGAAAAAGGCTTGAAATTAAACGCCCTTACAGCTACTGTTCTTAGAATCTCTCAAGGCGGTGCCATCGTTGCCCCAGCTGTGGAAGAAAAACCAGAATTTGACCTTTCTAGCTTAAAACAAGAACAAGGGCAAAATAACAGCCAAGACAATATGTCAAACCGAGTAGTCAAACCGGAACAGCAAACTCCAGCTCCACAAACTAAACCTGATTCTGCAAAACCAGATACAAAAGTAGCTGATGCAGAAAATAAACCTAACCAAGCTACAGCTGATTCACAAGCTGAACTACCAAATACAGGAACCAAAAATGATCACAAACTCCTGTTTGCAGGAATTAGTCTCCTTGCTCTTCTAGGACTCGGGTTCTTGCTAAAAAACAAAAAAGAGAATTAAACTAGCCCTCCTATAGAAAAATCCTCCGAGCATTAATGATCGGGGGATTGATTTTTGTACAATATTTTTCTTCACAATAAACTTGATTAGGATTTTTTATTAAGCCTCTTTCATGGCAAAGTAAGCCCGTACTTTTGGTGCCACTTGCGTTCCGAAAAGTTCAATAGCTCTCAGTACTTGTTCATGAGGCATAGAACCAAGAGGTAAGTGCAACATAAAGCGGTCCAAACCTAAGTTTTCAATCATGCGAATCAATTTTTCGGCCACCTGATCTGGATTGCCCACAAACATAGCACCACTTGGCCCAACCTGCTCTAAATATTGCTCATAACGCAATTCCTGCCAGTGCGGACGATCTTTGGAAATCGCATCCACTACTTGCTTGGTCGGATGGAAATAATCTTTTACCGCCTGCTCGCCATCCTCAGCAATCCATCCCCAAGAATGAGCTCCAACCTTTAGTTCCTGACTGGCATGACCCGCTTCGCTACCAATCTCACGATAAGCCTGAATCAACTTTTTAAAATAACGCGGATTACCACCAATAATAGCATAGACAATCGGTAGGCCTGCCTGAGCAATCTTCACTGTTGATTCGACATAACCACCTGTCGCTATCCACAAGGGTAATTTGTCCTGAGCTGGACGAGGATAAACTTCCTTGCCAGATATTGTTTGGGTCAAGCGACCTTGCCAGTCCAACTTGGTCTTTTCATTGACTAACTGAAGCAAATCTAATTTCTCATCAAAAAGGGCTTCGTAGTCTTTTAAGTCATAACCAAATAGGGGAAAAGATTCCGTGAAAGAACCCCTTCCAGCCATAATCTCCGCACGTCCATTTGACAAAGCATCAATAGTGGCATACTGTTGGAACAAACGAATCGGATCCATGCTCGAGAGAATGCTGACTGCACTGGTCAAACGGATTTTCTTGGTATTGACTGCCCCAGCTGCCAGAACAATCTCTGGAGCAGATACTGCAAAGTCTTCCCGATGATGTTCCCCAATCCCATACACATCCAAACCAACCTTGTCAGCCAGTTCAATCTCCGCCACCAACTGGCGAATACGTTCGGCATGACTGTAAGTTTGCCCAGTTCCTTCAAGCTCCGTTGTTTCCCCAAATGTTGAAATTCCCAATTCTACCACAGTGATTCTCCTTGTCTACCTCTGTCCTTCAATTTGAAAAATTATTCTAACACGAATCTTGAGTACAAGCAACCCATTTGCTCACAAGAAAAAGCCTAGATAACTAGACTTTTTTAGCTTATTCTACCGTTACTGATTTAGCAAGATTACGTGGTTTGTCCACATCAAGGCCACGGTGGAGTGTTGCAAAGTAAGCGACCAATTGCGTTGGCACAACCATTGAAATTGGTGAGAGGTAAGGGTGTACAGTCGTAAGGACGATATCGTCTGTATCTTTGGCAACATTTTCTTCTGCTATAGTGAGAACCTTGGCACCACGAGCTGCCACCTCTTGGATATTTCCACGAGTGTGGTTGGCAAGAACTGGATCTGACAAGAGCGCCAAGACAGGTGTTCCTTCTTCAATCAAGGCAATAGTCCCGTGCTTAAGTTCTCCTGCCGCAAAACCTTCACACTGGATGTAAGAAATCTCTTTGAGTTTGAGACTTGCTTCCATGGCTACATAGTAATCTTGACCACGTCCGATATAAAAGGCGTTGCGAGTTGTTTCAAGAAGCTCACGAACCTTGGCTTCAATGGTTTCTTTCTCTGAAAGAGTTGATTCGATAGATTGAGCTACGATTGACAACTCATGAACTAGGTCAAATGCTTGCGCTTTAGCATTACCATTTGCTTCTCCGACTGCTTTTGCAAGGAAGGCAAGGGCTGCGATTTGCGCTGTATAAGCCTTAGTTGATGCCACGGCAATTTCAGGACCTGCATGAAGAAGCATGGTATGATTAGCTTCACGAGAAAGAGTTGAACCTGGGACATTTGTCACTGTCAAGCTTGGGATTCCCATTTCATTAGCCTTAACCAAAACCTGACGGCTATCCGCTGTTTCACCAGACTGGCTGATAAAGATGAAAAGTGGTTTCTTGCTGAGAAGTGGCATACCATAGCCCCACTCAGATGAAATTCCAAGCTCCACTGGTGTATCAGTCAATTCTTCCAGCATCTTCTTAGAAGCAAATCCTGCGTGGTAAGATGTTCCAGCTGCAAGAATGTAGATGCGGTCTGCGTCTTGAACGGCCTTGATAATAGCTGGGTCTACAACAACTTGACCAGCCTCATCTGTGTAGGCTTGGATGAGTTTACGCATCACCGTTGGTTGCTCATCGATTTCCTTGAGCATGTAGTAAGGATAAGTTCCCTTACCGATATCTGACAAGTCAAGTTCAGCAGTGTAACTAGCACGCTCACGACTGTTGCCATCATAGTCTTGAACTTCCACACTATCAGCCTTAACAATTACCAATTCTTGGTCATGGATTTCCATGTATTGGTTGGTTTCACGAATCATAGCCATGGCGTCTGAACAAACCATATTGTAGCCTTCCCCAAGACCAATCAAAAGTGGTGATTTATTTTTAGCCACGTAGATGACTTCAGGATCTTGTGAGTCAACCAAGGCAAAGGCATAAGAACCACGGATGATGTGAAGAGCTTTTTTGAAGGCTTCAAGAACTGACAAGCCATCTTCTTCCGCAAATTTTCCAATCAAGTGAACAGCGATTTCAGTATCTGTTTGCCCCTTAAAGTGGTGACCTGCAAGGTATTCTTCCTTGATTTCAAGGTAGTTCTCAATCACCCCATTGTGCACCAAAACAAAACGTTCAGTCTCAGAGCGATGTGGGTGAGCATTGTCTTCAGTTGGTTTTCCATGAGTCGCCCAACGAGTATGTCCAATACCAGTTGTTCCCTCAACACCAGCTGTCTTGGCAGACAATTCTGCGATACGACCAACCGCCTTGACTAGATGGTTTTCAGCACCACCTAGGACAAAAATCCCCGCAGAATCATAGCCACGGTATTCGAGCTTTTCAAGTCCTTGAATCAAAATATCAGTTGCATTTGTGTTTCCAACAACACCAACAATTCCACACATAGTATATACGACACAGACCAGCTGTGCTTTCTCCTTAAAATTGGTATAGTCTAATTCCTCTTTTATAGAATCAGCAAAAACAGTATATACTTGTTTCTTTAACTTGTCAAGAGTAAAAATTGGTATAGTTCAAATTAAGCTCCTGTAAGCAAAAAACTCTGACCAATTAGGATAATCAGTCAGAGTCCTTTTTAAAATCCATTATTATCGCTTAATTCCTTGAACCAGTGCCCTGATTTTTTCAGACGACGTTCTTGCGTTTCCAAGTCTAATTCGACCAAACCATAGCGATTTTTATAGCTGTTGAGCCATGACCAGCAATCGATAAAGGTCCAAATCAAGTAGCCCTTACAATTGGCTCCGTCTTCAATAGCACGGTGCAGTTCACGAAGATGACCTTTTACAAAGTCAATACGGTAATCATCTTGAATCATTCCATTCTCACGGAATTTTTCTTCCCCTTCAACACCCATACCATTCTCTGTCAACATCCACTCAATATTGCCATAATTTTCCTTGATATTTTTGGCAATGTCATAAATCCCTTGCTCATAAATCTCCCAGCCACGATGAGGATTGATTTTACGTCCAGGCATCACATAAGGCTCGTAAAAATGTTCTGGCAAGAGTGGACTCTCTGGATGCTTAGCAAATCGAGGTGCCATAACACGCAAAGGTTGATAGTAGTTGACACCAAGGAAGTCCACTGTATTGTCACGAATGAGCTTCAACTCCTCCTCTGTAGCATCAGGCAAGAGACCTTGTTCATGCAAGATTTCTACCAACTCCTGTGGATAAGTCCCCAAAACAGACGGATCTAAGAAAGATTGGGACTGAAAAAGGTCCGCAATCCGAGCTGCCTTGACATCAGCAGGATGCTGGCTACGTGGATAAGCCGGTGTCAAGTTGAGGACAATCCCAATCTTGGAATCTGGCAAGAGTTCATGACAGGCCTTAACCGCCCGACTGCTGGCCAATTGTGTATGATAAGCTACTTTAACGGCTGCCTCTGCATCCACCTTATGTGGATAATGGGCATCGTAAAAATATCCAAATTCTACTGGAACGATAGGCTCGTTAAAGGTAATCCATTGATCCACTAAATATCCATAAGTCTCAAAACAAAAACGAGCATAGTCTTCATAGGCTGAGACAGTCGCCTTATTTTCCCAACCATCACCATCCTCTTGAAGGGCAAAAGGCAAATCAAAATGATAAAGATTGACTAAAAGACGAATCCCTTTGGCCTTAATAGCCTCAAAAAACTTACGGTAAAAGTCTACACCTTGAGAATTGACTTCCCCACGCCCTTGTGGAAAAATCCGTGACCACTGAATAGAAGTCCGAAAGGCCGTGTGACCAGTTTCTAACAGTAGCTCAATATCCTTTTCCCAATTTTCATAAAAGGTCGATGTCTTATCTGGACCAATCCCATTATAGTAACGATTTGGCTCCACTTGGTACCAGTAATCCCAGAGATTATCTCCCTTACCGTCACCAGCTACACGCCCTTCTGTCTGCGGCCCAGAAGTGGAGGATCCCCAGACAAAATCCTTTGGAAATCTTAGCATACATTTACCTCTTTATCTACTCATTTTTCCTATTATACAGAAAAAACAAGGTAAAAACTAGTTACATTTTTTCCTTGTTTTTCTTCTGATTATAGTTTTTATTTCTTGCTGAGGATTTCAAGCGTTTCAAGTAAGTTATCTGCATGAACTTCGATGGTATCACCAGTCGCTTTAATCTTCACTTCTACGATGCCATCGGCTGCTTTTTTACCAACAGTGATACGAATCGGCAATCCAATCAAGTCGCTGTCGCTGAATTTAACACCGACACGTTCATTACGGTCGTCTGTCAAGACTTCGTAACCAGCTCCCATCAAGCTTGCTTCAAGCTTTTCTGTCAAGGCTTGCGCTTCTTCATCCTTGACATTGACAGTAATCAAATGCACATCAAATGGTGCCAATTCTTTAGGGAAGTTGATTCCCCAAGCGTAACGGTATTCACCTTTTGGCGTTTTGTTAACAAAGAGGCGAGCGTGTTGCTCCATAACAGCTGAAAGGAGACGGCTGACACCGATACCATAACATCCCATGATAATTGGCACAGCACGGCCATTTTCATCCAAAACATCTGCTCCCATGCTTGCTGAATAGCGAGTGCCGAGTTTGAAGATGTGACCAATTTCGATACCACGCGCAAAGTTAAGGACACCTTGTCCGTCTGGAGAAATTTCACCCTCACGAACTTCACGGATATCCACATATTCTGCAATAAAGTCACGACCTGGGTTCACACCAGTCAAGTGATAGCCATCTTCGTTAGCACCCACAACTGCATTATGGACATCTTGCACCTTACGATCTGCAATAATTTTAACATTCTCTGGCAAACCAACTGGTCCAAGTGAACCAAAACCTGCTTGAACAAGATTTGCCACTTCTTCTTCGCTAGCAACGTCAAAGAAATCTGCTCCCAAATGGTTTTTCAACTTAACTTCGTTAAGTTGATCATTTCCAACTAGAAGGGCCGCAACAAGCTCACCATCTGCCATGTAGAAAAGAGTTTTAATCGTTTGTTCTTCTGGAACGTTTAGGAAGGTTGCCACTTCATCAATTGATTTAACATCTGGTGTTGCAACACGAGTCACTTCTTCTTCAGCGACAACACGGTTGCTTGGTTTGTACTCGTTTGTTGCCATTTCTAAGTTAGCCGCATAGCTAGACTCACTTGAATAAGCAATGGTATCTTCACCAGAAACCATCCATTTGAGCAATTCTGCCTTGATTTCTTCTTGCACTTCTGCAGGGATTTCGTCAAATGAGGCAACTGACTTGTCCAAGACAACCCAGCGGTCAAGGTCTGTACGAGCAGGTGTAATGGCCATAAATTCTTGGCTATCCTTACCACCCATGGCTCCACCGTCACCAATGATAGCCTTGAAGTCTAAACCACTACGAGTGAAAATACGCTCATAAGCAGCCTTGTACTCATCGTAAACACTGTCCAAGCTATCATAGTTAGCGTGGAAACTGTAAGCATCCTTCATGATAAACTCACGTGTGCGAAGAAGTCCATTACGTGGGCGTTTTTCATCACGATACTTAGGTTGGATTTGATAGAGATTGAGTGGTAATTGCTTGTAAGACTTGACAGAATCACGGACAATAGCTGTAAAGGTTTCTTCGTGAGTTGGACCTAGGATAAAGTCTGATTTTTCACGGTTTTTTAGTTTGTAAAGGTCCTCACCATAAGTTTCGTAACGACCTGATTCGCGCCACAATTCTGCACTAAGAAGGGCAGGAGCCAACATCTCAACTGCACCAATCTTATCAAATTCTTGGCGCATGATGTTTTTGGCTTTTTCAATCACACGGTTGGCAAGTGGTAAGTAAGAATACACACCTGCTGAGACTTGGCGAACATAACCAGCTCGCAACATAAGAGCATGGCTAATAACTTGAGCATCGCTTGGCATTTCGCGAAGCGTTGGGATAGGCATTTTACTTTGTTTCATAATATTCCTCGATTATCTAAAAAAGAGTCGCATAATGTCATTCCAGGTCACAGCAATCATCAGAACAACCATGATGACCACTCCGGCCAAGGTGACATAGGTTTCAATTTCTTGTTTTAATGGTTTGCGGCGGATGGCTTCTAGGATATTGAGCACAATCTTACCACCATCCAGGGCTGGAATCGGAATAAGATTAAAAATCCCAATATTGATGGAAATCATTGCCAAGAAGTACAAGACATTCTCAATTCCATTTTTAGCAGCATCACTACTTGCCTTAAAGATGGCAACAGGTCCACCTAGTTTGTTCAAATCTGGTTGGAAAATCAAATTTTTCAGTGCTGACAGGATTCGGAGAGCCGAGTCGGCTGCAGTTGTAAAACCACCTACAAACATGGATAGAAAATCTGACTTAATTCCCGGTTGAACACCTAGAAGGTAACGGCCTTGACTTTCTTCCGGGGTAACTGTTACTTGTTTGTCACTACCCTTTTCAGAAATAGTCACATCCAAGGTCGGGGCCGTCTTATCTTTGGTTTCTGATTCCACAGCCTGAATCAAACTTTCCCAGTTGCTAATCTCATGTGAGCCGATCTTGGTAATCTGAGCCGTTTCTGGCACTCCTACCTTAGCCAAGGCCCCTTGGGGCATAATATGGAACTGGTTGGTATCAACATCTCTGACACCACCCTGCATAAAGATTAAAATCCAAAAAACAACAATACCTAAGATAAAGTTATTCATAGGTCCTGCAAAGTTGGTAATCAGTTTGCCCCAGATAGTTGCATTTTGATATTGAACATCTAAGGGAGCAATCCGAACCTCAGTACCATCTGCTTCCACAACCGTTGCATCGTGATCCACTGCAAATGTTTTTTCTTCTTCCAGAACCAATCCTTTGATAAAGAGCTTGTCTTCAAAGTCAAACTGGGTCACCTGCATAGGAAGAGCTGTTTGATCCAATTTTTTACCTGAGAGATTGATGCGTTTAACCTTACCATCATCAGTAAGCGTCAAACTGACAGGAGTTCCTGTCTTGATTTCAGTTGTATCATCACCCCAACCGGCCATACGAACATAGCCCCCAAGAGGCAAGATTCGAATGGTATAGGCCGTCCCATCCTTGCCAATATGAGCAAAGATCTTGGGCCCCATACCAATAGCAAATTCACGCACTAGAATCCCTGATTTCTTGGCAAAGTAGAAGTGCCCGAACTCGTGCACCACCACAATAATCCCGAAAACCAGAATAAAGGTTAAAATTCCGAGCATAGTATTTCCTCCGTCTTTTGATTAAAAGAGTCCAAACAAGTGCATGATTGGAAATACAAGTAACATACTATCGAAACGATCCAAAACACCACCATGTCCAGGAATAAATTTCCCAGAATCCTTGACACCAAAGTGACGCTTGATCGAACTTTCTAGTAAATCACCAAATTGTCCAGCAATGCTAAAGAAAATAGCAAAGACTGACATCTTGTAAATTCCATACGGAAGAGCAACTGTACTGTCAAACATCATAAAGATGATGGTTACTAAAATAGCACCTAAAATACCACCCAAGGCACCCTCAAAGGTTTTATTTGGAGAAACTGTCGGAGCTAATTTTCGTTTACCATAGTTCATCCCAACAAGATAGGCACCACTGTCTGTCGCCCAGACGATACACAAGGCTAAGAGTGCCTTATCTAAACCTGCAACGCGAGCATCTAGTAAAGCATTAAATCCAAAGCCAACATAGAAACTCATAGCAAGAGGGAAAACAGCGTCCTCAATCGTATAAGACTTGCTAAAAACGGTCGTTCCTAACATGATTGAAATCAAAACACTGTAGGCAACCACATTCCCATCAACTGGCAAAAAAGTCAGGTAATTCTCCAAGGGAATGGTCAAGGCAAAGGTTGCAAAGAGGGTCAAGAGACCCTCCATCGTCATGGTCTCTAGACCTCTCATCTTCAAAAGTTCATGCATGGCTAGCATGGCTATGATTCCAATTGCTATCTGAAGCAAGAGGCCACCAATCATTAAAATTGGTAGGAAAATAGCCAGGGCAATCCCTGCAAACAAGGTTCTTTTCTGTAAATCCTGTGTCATATTACCTCCTAAACTCCTCCAAATCGGCGTTGTCGACGATTGTAGGCAAGAATAGCTTCCTGCAAGGCCACCTCGTCAAAATCAGGCCACAAGGTATCCGTAAAATAGAGCTCACTATAGGCTCCCTGCCATGGAAGGAAATTGCTCAAACGCAATTCTCCACTAGTACGGATAATCAAGTCTGGATCTCGTAAGTCCTTAGGTAAATGCTGGGTAAAAAGATAATTACCAATCAATTCCTCTGTGATGTCGCCTGGGTTGATTTTGGCATCTAACACATCCTGGGAAATCAATTTAAGAGCTTGTGTAATCTCAGCACGTCCACCATAGTTGAGGGCAAAATTAAGAATCAAACCTGTGTTGTTCTTAGTCAATTCCTCAGCCTTGGTCAGAGCTTCAAAGGTTTGCTTAGGTAGGCGGTCCGTTTCCCCAATCATTTGAATCTTAACATTATTAGCATGCAATTCCGGGACATAATTATCATAAAACTCTACTGGCAAGTTCATGATAAACTTGACTTCCTGATCTGGACGGGTCCAGTTTTCCGTAGAAAAAGCATAGACCGTAATAACCTTAACGCCTAGTTTGTTAGCGGTCTTGGTCACAGTTTGCAATGCTTCCATGCCCGCCTTATGTCCGAAGACTCGCGGTTGCATACGTTTTTTAGCCCAACGGCCATTGCCATCCATGATGATGCCGATATGAGCAGGAACCTGTGTCGGAACCTCTACTTCCACAGCCTTATCTTTCTTAAAAAATCCAAACATGATCTTATTCCTATTCAAAAATCTATCGTTTCATTATACCATATTTCCCTATTTTCTTCTATCACTAAGCTATTTATTCTCAGGCACCAAGCCCATTTTTCAAAAAAATAAGTCGCCTGATTGGGCGACTCTATTTTTTATAGGGAGATTATTATGAAAAAGTTTTAGGAGTTTAAGTTAAGGTCTTCTTAACTTATGAACTTAGTATACACTTCCTAGCTTAAAGTTTCCTTAAGTATTTTTAAAAATCAAATTTTTCCATTTCTCCTGCCAATTTTTCTTGGATAGACGTGTTCGATAAAGTTCCATTCGGTCTTCATTCTCTAAAAAATGAGGAGTTGGACGAACTTGAAAATTCAAAATATCCTCCAAACCATAAGGTGCATAGAGTTCAAAATCTAATTCTTCATTCAAGCGCAGTCCAACTGCCGTACACCGTTCTGGATACTTACTCATAGCATCACAAGAGCTGCTATAGGGAGCAGTATGAGGGCTGTGCTGGTGCATATAGACCTGATTTTTCAATTCCCACTGGTACTGAGGAAAGTCCTCTCGCAGTTTTTTCTCTAGGGACAGGGTTTCCTCATAAGAAATATCCGGATCAAAGAAAATCACATCTACATCTGTTTCAAGATCAAATGCTGGTCTCTCTGACAAGAGATTCCAGATAAAATTTCTGACAGAACCTGCTGCCAACCAAGAATCTTTCAGACCAAGGTTTCGGATGATAGTCAAAATAGCCATCATATCCGGATTTTCTCTGAAAGAGTCTAAAATTTCAGCCTTATTTTTCAATATATTCATACCCTAAATGCTCATATGCCTTAGCAGTCGCCACCCGTCCAGAACGTGTCCGCATGATAAAACCTTTTTGAATCAAGTAGGGCTCATACATGTCTTCAACTGTCTCACGCTCTTCTGCTATGTTAACAGAAATAGTTCCTAGACCAACAGGACCACCACCGTACATCTCAATCATGGTGCGAAGGATTTTCTGGTCCACATAGTCCAGACCTTCATGGTCAACATCCAGCATAGTCAAAGCCTTATCAGTAATAAGATCATCGATAACCCCATTCCCCATAATCTGGGCAAAATCGCGCACGCGTTTGAGGAGACGATTGGCAATACGAGGGGTTCCACGACTACGTAGGGCTAATTCAGATGCTGCCTCATGAGTGATTTCCATCTCAAAAATATCTGCCGTCCGCTCAACAATTTCCGTCAAGTCAGCATGGGCATAATACTCCATGTGACCTGTAATTCCAAAACGTGCCCGTAGCGGATTTGAGAGCATACCAGCCCGAGTCGTCGCACCAATCAAAGTGAAAGGTGGCAACTCCAAATGAACACTGCGACTGCCTTCACCAGCCCCAATCATGATATCAATGTAGAAGTCCTCCATGGCACTATAAAGCACCTCTTCCACTGACATTGGCAAACGATGAATCTCATCAATAAAGAGAACATCCCCAGGCTCTAAGTCATTCAAAATCGCTACCAAATCACCGGCTTTTTCAATGACTGGACCCGAAGTCTGCTTGAGATTGACACCTAGTTCGTTGGCAATAACAAAAGCCATGGTCGTTTTTCCCAAGCCTGGAGGGCCAAATAAAAGCACATGATCCAGCGCTTCATCCCGCATTTTGGCAGCTTCTATAAAGATTTGAAGCTGGTCCTTGACCTTATCCTGCCCAATATATTCACGTAAATACTGAGGACGGAGCGTGCGTTCTACTAACTCCTCGTCCCCCATTATCTCATTATCTAAAATTCTACTCATGGCTCTATTATATCAAAAAACCAAGCCACAAACAAAAAAGCCACCTGATTGGGTGACTCCAGAGTTTAGCACCTATGTGGTATAACATTCTACGGCACTGCTACACCGCCTACGAAAGGAGGTGAGATAGCCCATACTCAAAACTATCATCGGACCAATTGTGGTCGGTGTCGTTCTTCGCTTAGTCGATAAATGGCTAAACAAGGATAAATAGTGTCAAAAAAGACCCCTAGCTTATTTGGTCGTGAGCTTGGGGCCTTTTCTAGCCTATGATATAGAACTAGTACTCAATTCCTTTTTATTATCCCATAGTTCACAAAATTTTTCAAAGGTTTATATTCGTGGCTTTTCAAGCTTTAACCGCTGTACAACAATATGATGACTCACTCCTTGAAAACCAAGAGCATTATTACAGTAGTTCTAGTCCTTCAATTAACAGTCACTTAAATTCAAAGTAAGGTTGAAGTAGCTGAAGCGACAACAGACCTATTTATTAGTCATATTCGCTAAAAAAAGTCCCCGCCAATTCCCCGACCAAAATCCGAAAAATATCGGAAAATGATTTTTAGAATAGTCCCCAAAATCCTGAAATAGAGCCAAAAAACTCCACCTGATTGGGTGGAGTTAAGGGAGATTATTATGAAAAAGAAAAGTTTAGGATTTTATTAAATAAAGTTAGGAGGTCTTTATTTAATAACTATATGTTACAAGACAAAGCTTAAAACTAGCTTAACTTTTCTCATATTTTACTATTTTGCAAAAAATTTCTATCACCATCACCTACCTACGAAAAAAGCCACCTGATTGGGTGACTTCATTAGGAGATTATGATGAGAAAAGTTTTAGGATTTCATTAAATAAAGTTAGGAGGTCTTTATTTAATGACTATATGATACTAGACCAGCCTTAAACTTTGCTTAAGAAAAAACAAGTTTTATTATTTTTCTCGATTCATCCAAGTCATTCCTATACAATTATAGGTGGATAAGATTTCAAAGCCCATAGAACGATAGAATCCCAAGGTTCTTTCTGTCTGGTCTGTCACCAGCTGGACTTGATAGGCATCTTTGTAATCCTCTAAAGCCTCTTTCATCAAGGCGCTACCAATCCCTTGACGCTGATAGATTGGTAAAACAATTAAATCCTGAACCAATACTGATGAGAATCCATCGCCAACCAAACGAATCAAGCCTACCACAGCATCGCCATCAAGTGCCACATAAATCGCTAATGAATGAGATAAGGCCTGCTCCAGCATCTCTGGTTGATGGGTATAATTTGTCCAACCGACAGCCTGATAGAGATGCAAAACATCCTCTAGCTTGACAATTTCTTGCTTTTTAATAGTAATCATCTCAACACCTCTTAAAGGTCTCTCAAGCTCTTGTACTGCTGTCCATTTTTATCAAAGTTTTCAGGAGTCAGCCATGCTATCAAACGAGATTTGACTTTGGGCCAGTCCTTATCAATCATAGACAACCAATCCGTATCCCTCGTACGCTCCTTATAAACCACTGCCTGACGGAAGGTTCCTTCATAAATAAATCCCAAACGCTCCGCAGCTCGTCTGGATGGCAAATTAAGAGAATCACATTTCCACTCATAGCGACGATAGTGGAGTTCTTCAAAAACATAGCGAGCGAGGAGATACTGGGCTTCAGTTCCTATCCGTGTTCCCCTGAGCTCTGGAGAAAAAGTGATCGCCCCCACTTCTATCACTCGGTTATTCTGATCAATGCGCATGAGAGAAAAAGTTCCCAAAGCCTTACCAGTTGACCTATCTATAATTGCATAGTAAAAACGGTCCTTACGAGCTAACATCTGATTTAAAAGGCTAACCAGCTCCTCCATATCTGCTACTGGTTCCTGAAAGAGGTAGGTCCACATCTCCCGAGGCGTATCAGGGCCATAAACAGCTAATAAATTCTCCGCATGCTTTTCCACTGAAAGAGCTTCTATTCGAGCATAACGCCCTTCTAAGAAATCAATAGAAGGCAGTTCACCTGGTGTATAACCTTCAATTGACTCACCAATCATTTGACCATATTCATTTACTGGCATAGCTTTCTCCTTGTTTTACTTTTCAAACTTTATAGTTGCCCATAGTATACCATACTTTCATAAGAAGATTCAAAAAATCCCCCAGATTCTACTCTGAAGGATTCCTATCTTATTTCACAACGATATTTACCAGCTTGTTAGGTACACTAATCACTTTCACGATGTCCTTACCGTCAATTTCTGCTTTGACTTTTTCGTCAGCCAGAGCAATTTCTTGCAATTCTTCGCGTGATAGATCTTTAGCAACCATGAGTTTGGCACGAACTTTTCCTTTGATTTGGACAACGATTTCGATTTCGTCTTCAACTAGTTTGCTTTCGTCCCATGTTGGCCAAGCTACATAAGAGATTGATTCTCCTGTTGCTGCAAGAGTTTGCCAGAGCTCTTCTGCCAAGTGAGGCGCAAACGGTGCAATCAATTGGATGAATCCTTTTGCGTAGTCTACATAAAGTTTGTCTTCCTTGTTGGCCGCGTTGACAAAGACCATAAGTTGGGCAATAGCTGTGTTGAATTTGAGGGACTCAATTTGTTCTGTGACAGCTTTGACTGTTTCGTTGTAGACCTTGTCAAGAGCACCATTGTTTTCCGCAGCGATTTCTTTACTTGTAATCAAACGGTAAACACGATCCAAGAATTTACGGCTTCCTTCCAGACCTTCTTCTGACCAAGCAATCGAAGCATCAAGTGGTCCCATAAACATTTCATAAACACGAAGGGTGTCAGCACCGTATTGTTCCACCACATCATCTGGGTTAACAACGTTTTTGAGGGACTTAGACATCTTGGCTGGTGCTTGCTCCAACTCTTCCCCCGTTTCTACATGGAAGAAAGAACCGTCACGTTTTTCAACCTTATCAGTCGCCACAAGAGCCCCACGGTGGTCACGGTAACTTGTTCCCAAAATCATTCCTTGGTTAAAGAGTTTTTGGAATGGTTCCTTAGTTGGAACAACACCGAGGTCATAGAGGAATTTGTGCCAGAAACGAGCGTAAAGCAAGTGAAGAACAGCATGCTCTGCACCACCCACGTAGATATCTACTGGCAACCATTGTTTGAGAAGATCCTCATCAGCCAATTTCTCAGTATTGTGTGGATCAATATAGCGGAGGTAATACCAGCTTGAACCTGCCCATTGTGGCATAGTATTTGTTTCACGACGACCTTTAACACCATCTTCACGAGTCACTTCAAGCCAATCTGTCAAGTTAGCTAGTGGACTTTCACCAGTACCTGAAGGACGGATGTCCTTGGTTACAGGCAAGACAAGTGGCAATTCACTTTCAGGGACAGCTGTTGATGTCCCATCTTCCCAATGAATGATAGGAATTGGCTCACCCCAGTAACGTTGACGGCTAAAGAGCCAGTCGCGGAGGCGGTAAGTTACTTTCTCTTGTCCACAACCTTTCTCTTCCAACCAAGTCACAATCTTAGCAATGGCGTCTTCTTTGTTGAGTCCATCTAGGAAGTCTGAATTAACGTGAAGGCCATCTTCTGTGTAGGCAGCTTCTTCAACGTTTCCACCTTCAAGGACTTCGACGATTGGAAGGTCAAATTGTTTGGCAAATTCCCAGTCACGTTGATCGTGGGCTGGCACAGCCATAACAGCACCTGTTCCATAACTAGCAAGAACATAGTCCGCAATCCAGATTGGAATTTCCTTACCATTGACAGGGTTGACGGCATAAGCACCAGTCCAAACCCCTGTTTTTTCTTTAGCAAGGTCTGTACGAGCCAAGTCAGACTTGAGGCTAGCTTGGTGTTTGTAGTCTGCTACTGCCTCTGCTTGCTCTGGGCTTGTAATAGCGTCAACCAAGTCATGTTCAGGAGCCAAAACAGTGAAAGTCGCACCGAAAAGGGTATCAGGACGAGTCGTAAAGACTGTGAATTCCTTGTCTGTTCCCTTAACTTTAAAAGTTACATTAGCACCAGTTGATTTCCCGATCCAGTTGCGTTGCATGTCCTTGATAGACTCTGGCCAATCAAGTTCATCTAAGTCATTGAGCAAGCGCTCTGCATAGGCAGTGATTTTAAGCATCCATTGGCGCATTGGTTTACGGACAACTGGATAGCCTCCACGCTCAGAAGTTCCATCAGGAAGGACCTCTTCGTTGGCGATGGCAGTTCCCAATTCCTCAACCCAGTTTACTGGTACTTCCGCTTCATAGGCCAAGCCTTTTTCATAAAGCTTAGTAAAAATCCATTGAGTCCACTTGTAGTAGTTTGGATCTGTTGTATTGACTTCACGATCCCAGTCATAAGAAAATCCAAGCGCATTAATTTGGCGTTTGAAGTTGGCAATATTTTCCGCTGTAAACTCTGCTGGGTCATTACCTGTATCCATAGCGTATTGCTCTGCAGGCAAACCAAAAGCATCCCAACCCATTGGGTGAAGGACATTGTAGCCTTGCGCACGTTTGTAACGGCTGAGGATATCCGTTGCGGTATAACCTTCTGGATGTCCTACGTGCAGACCAGCTCCAGACGGATAAGGGAACATATCAAGAGCATAAAACTTCGGTTTTGAAGCATCTGTTCCTGTCTTAAATGTATGATGTTCTGCCCAGTAGCCCTGCCACTTAGGCTCAATTTCTTTATGATTGTAAAAACTCATGGTCTCTCTCCAATTTTGTGATGTTACTATTATACCATTTTTGAGGGAATTTGAAAGACGAGAAATGCTCTTTTGGACTTGGATTCCAAGAAAGACCGAATCGCAAATCCAGCTTATGTAACAGTATAAAAAATTAGCCCCCGTTTGGAGCTAACTTCTATCAATTATTTTTCTCTAGCATCTTCTCCCGTCCTAGTTCTCGGTAACTACTGTCGCCGACAACTTCTACGCTAAACTGGTCGTCCTCATATTCAAGGATCGTCACGCTACCATTATCGAGACCATGCGGATGCATGCCATTAATCAGATAAACAATGGTTCCAATGGTCATTCCATGGCTGACAACGAGAGCGTTGCCCCCACCTTTTTCTTCCATTTCTTTGGCAATCGCTTCAAAACCTTCTTTGATGCGGCCACTGAGTTTTTCCCAACCTTCAGCCCAA
>NZ_JAJNSA010000052.1:0-17098 GCF_027497875.1 Streptococcus sp. SM3
TGAAACTGGTTTTCACGTTTTTTCTTGACTCTTTTTTTGGTTGTGATATAATTAACCAGTAAATAATTCTTCAAAGAATAGTATTTTCTCTTAAAAAAGAGAAGTCCAAAAGGAAAGGAGTCAGATATGAGACAGCTAGCGAAGGATATCGATGCTTTTTTGAATGAGGTGATTTTGCAGGCGGAAAATCAGCATGAAATCCTAATAGGTCATTGCACTAGCGAGGTGGCTCTGACCAATACCCAGGAGCATATCCTCATGCTCTTGTCAGAGGAATCTTTAACAAATTCAGAGTTGGCGCGTCGCCTCAATGTCAGTCAGGCAGCAGTTACCAAGGCCATTAAGTCTTTGGTCAAGGAAGGGATGTTGGAAACATCTAAAGATCCCAAGGATGCGCGTGTGATTTTTTATCAGTTGACTGATTTGGCTCGTCCAATCGCTGAGGAGCACCATCATCACCATGAGCATACACTTTTAACCTATGAACAAGTGGCGACTCAGTTTACTCCAAATGAACAAAAAGTGATCCAGCGGTTTTTGACTGCTTTAGTAGGAGAAATCAAATAATGAGATATATTACGGTAGAGGATTTATCCTTCTATTATGATAAGGAGCCCGTTCTTGAACATATCAATTATAGTGTTGATAGTGGGGAGTTTGTTACCTTGACGGGGGAGAATGGGGCAGCTAAGACGACACTGATCAAGGCCAGTCTTGGAATCCTTCAGCCACGCATTGGTAAGGTGACCATTTCAAAGACAAATACACAGGGTAAGAAATTGAGAATAGCCTACCTTCCTCAACAGATTGCCAGTTTTAATGCGGGTTTTCCAAGTACGGTTTACGAATTTGTCAAGTCGGGTCGTTATCCACGAAAAGGCTGGTTCCGTCGCTTGAATGCTCATGATGAGGAGCATATCAAGGCTAGTCTGGATTCAGTTGGCATGTGGGAACACCGAGACAAACGCTTGGGGTCTCTATCTGGAGGACAAAAGCAGCGAGCGGTGATTGCGCGTATGTTTGCTTCTGACCCAGATGTGTTTATCCTAGATGAGCCGACAACAGGAATGGATGCAGGAAGTAAAAATGAATTTTACGAACTCATGCACCACAGCGCCCATCATCATGGCAAGGCTGTTTTGATGATTACCCATGACCCTGAAGAAGTTAAGGATTATGCGGATCGCAATATTCATCTAGTCCGTAACCAAGACTCGCCATGGCGTTGTTTCAATGTTCATGAGAATGATCAGGAGGTGGGCCATGCTTAGTTTATTATCTTATGACTTTATGCAACGCGCCTTTCTGGCCGTTATTGCCATGAGTCTTTTCTCGCCGGTATTGGGGACCTTCCTTATCTTGCGCCGTCAGAGTTTGATGAGTGATACCCTCAGCCACGTCTCGCTTTCGGGTGTAGCTTTTGGTTTGGTTCTGGGGATTTCTCCGACTATTTCCACTATTGCCATTGTTTTGATTGCGGCTGTCTTTCTGGAGTATCTCCGTACGGTTTATAAGAGCTTTATGGAAATCGGGACAGCTATCCTCATGTCGACAGGTTTGGCTGTTTCTCTGATTGTCATGAGTAAGGGGAAAAGTTCTAGTTCTATGAGTTTGGACCAGTATCTTTTTGGCTCGATTGTGACTATCAGCGAAGAGCAGGTCATTTCCCTCTTTGTCATTGCGGCGGTTGTTTTAATTTTGACCTTCCTCTTCCTTCGTCCGATGTACATTTTGACCTTTGATGAGGATACGGCCTTTGTGGATGGTTTGCCAGTTCGTACCATGTCCATTCTTTTTAACATGGTGACAGGGGTGGCCATTGCCCTTATGATTCCTGCTGCGGGAGCTCTTTTGGTATCGACTATCATGGTCTTACCAGCTAGTATTGCCCTTCGTCTGGGGAAAAACTTTAAATCGGTTATGCGGCTTGCCAGTGCTATTGGATTTTTGGGAATGGTAGCAGGACTTTACATTTCCTACTATGCAGAAACACCTGCAAGTGCAAGTATTACCATTATTTTTGTAACTGTCTTTTTACTCATCAGTTTAGTAAGACGTTTTATCAAATAGGAGACTAACGTGAAAAAAATTAGCTTATTGCTAGCCAGTCTATGTGCCTTGTTTTTAGTGGCTTGTTCCAATCAAAAGCAGGCAGATGGCAAACTAAATATCGTGACAACCTTTTACCCTGTCTATGAATTTACCAAGCAAGTCGCAGGAGATACGGCTAATGTAGAACTCCTCATCGGTGCTGGTACAGAACCCCATGAATATGAACCGTCTGCCAAGGCAGTTGCCAAAATCCAAGATGCAGATACCTTCGTTTATGAAAATGAAAACATGGAAACATGGGTCCCTAAATTGCTAGATACCTTGGATAAGAAAAAGGTCAAAACCATCAAGGCGACAGGCGATATGTTGCTCTTACCAGGTAGCGAGGAAGAAGAGGGAGACCATGACCATGGAGAAGAAGGTCATCACCATGAGTTCGATCCCCATGTTTGGTTATCACCAGTTCGTGCCATTAAACTAGTAGAGCATATCCGTGATAGCTTATCAGCAGATTATCCTGATAAAAAAGAGACCTTTGAGAAGAATGCTGCTGCCTATATCGAAAAATTGCAAGCCTTGGATAAGGTTTATGGAGAAGGCTTATCTCAAGCCAAACAAAAGAGCTTTGTGACTCAACACGCAGCCTTTAACTATCTTGCTTTGGACTATGGACTCAAACAAGTCGCAATCTCAGGCCTTTCTCCAGATGCAGAGCCATCAGCAGCTCGCTTGGCAGAATTGACAGAGTATGTCAAGAAAAATAAAATCGCCTATATCTACTTTGAAGAAAATGCTTCTCAAGCCCTTGCTAATACACTTTCAAAAGAAGCAGGTGTCAAAACTGATGTCCTTAATCCTTTAGAAAGTCTGACAGAAGAGGATACCAAAGCTGGCGAAAACTACATCTCCGTTATGGAGAAAAACCTCAAGGCTCTGAAACAAACAACGGACCAAGAAGGCCCAGCAATCGAACCTGAAAAGGCAGAGGATACCAAGACAGTTCAAAATGGTTACTTCGAGGATGCAGACGTCAAGGACCGCACCTTGAGTGACTATGCAGGTAACTGGCAATCAGTTTATCCTTTCCTTGAAGATGGAACGTTTGATCAAGTCTTTGACTACAAGGCTAAGTTGACTGGTAAGATGACTCAAGCTGAGTACAAGGCCTACTATACAAAAGGCTATCAGACAGATGTGACTAAGATTAATATCACTGATAACACTATGGAATTTGTTCAAGGTGGACAAAGTAAGAAATATACTTACAAGTATGTTGGCAAGAAAATCTTGACTTACAAGAAAGGTAATCGTGGCGTGCGCTTCCTCTTTGAAGCCACAGATGCAGACGCTGGACAGTTCAAGTATGTTCAGTTTAGTGACCACAATATCGCCCCAGTTAAGGCAGAACATTTCCATATCTTCTTTGGAGGCACAAGCCAAGAAGTCCTCTTTGAAGAAATGGACAACTGGCCAACCTACTACCCAGATAACCTATCTGGCCAAGAAATCGCCCAAGAAATGTTGGCGCATTGATGAGAAATCGACTAGTTCATAAGAGCTGGTCGGTTTTTGGGTACTAGATGGTAACTTCATTATAGACCTTTCAGATACCTAAGGAACGTAATCGGTAACCGATGACAAAAATAGTATACACATCAAATCTAGATCAACAACCTCACTTAATGCTTGAACTATTGGAGTGCGGTCCACTTCAATGATGTTTTTTGTGAGTCTTTTAAAGGGATTAACCGTTACTTGTTTCGTTTCTTTGTCCACGACTTGTAAAGCTCAGATACTATGTTGATAATCAACGGAGTTAGAGAGAACTGTCATGATACACCTAATTCCTTACCAGTTGGTTTAGCAAGAGATTAGACGACAATGTGACAATTCACCTCTAATTATTGACATTTCAGGAAAAATCGCAGTAAAAACTGCACAGCCTTCTTTAAATGTGCTATAATACAGGAAAATAATGATGGAGGTCACGATAATGGCAACATTTTTGATGATTTTTGTGGTGGTTTGTGTGCTCCTATTGGTGATAGTCACACTGAGTACAGTTTATGTAGTTCGTCAACAGTCGGTGGCGATTATTGAACGCTTTGGGAAATACCAAAAGGTTGCCAATAGCGGTATTCATATTCGATTGCCTTTTGGGATTGACTCGATTGCAGCGCGGATTCAGTTGCGCTTATTGCAAAGCGATATTGTGGTTGAGACCAAGACCAAGGACAATGTGTTCGTTATGATGAATGTAGCGACTCAGTACCGTGTCAACGAGCAGAGCGTGACAGATGCCTACTATAAACTCATGCGTCCAGAATCTCAGATTAAATCTTATATCGAAGACGCTCTTCGCTCTTCTGTTCCAAAATTAACCTTGGATGAATTGTTTGAGAAAAAAGATGAGATTGCCCTTGAAGTTCAACACCAAGTAGCAGAAGAAATGACTACTTATGGTTATATTATCGTGAAAACCTTGATAACCAAGGTTGAACCAGATGCAGAAGTCAAGCAATCCATGAATGAAATCAATGCGGCGCAACGCAAGCGGGTCGCAGCGCAAGAATTGGCGGAAGCCGATAAGATTAAAATCGTCACTGCAGCTGAAGCCGAAGCAGAAAAAGACCGCCTCCATGGTGTGGGGATTGCCCAACAACGTAAGGCGATTGTGGATGGATTGGCAGAGTCTATCACAGAACTCAAGGAAGCCAATGTTGGTATGACAGAAGAGCAAATCATGTCTATTCTTTTGACCAACCAGTATTTGGATACATTGAATACCTTTGCCTCTAAAGGAAATCAGACTATCTTTTTACCAAATACGCCAAATGGTGTGGATGATATTCGTACACAAATCTTGTCAGCCCTTCGCGCTGAGAAGAAATAATAGACTAAAGAGCTTGGCAACAGGCTCTTTTTATATTACCCTTGTAGCTTTGAGGATTAAATCCTCCTCCACAAATTATAGAATCTTTTCCGAGTATTTAGGGAGTGATGGAGGAAATCTTGAGAGCGCTTTTGTTTTGTGCTATAGTCAAGTAAATCGAGTCGTTTAAAGAGGAATGCTTGTATGAGAAGAGAAGAAGTTTTACGAAATCACTGGTTTTTTAGCCAGGAAGTGGGGAAAGAAGATGCCTTGGCACCAGATTTTCAGAGGGAAAATTGGCAGGCTATTCAAGTGCCCCATGACTGGAGTATTTACAATGATTTTGACCAGTATTCGCCAGTGCAAAATGAGGGTGGTCAGTTAAATGGGGGTCAGGCTTGGTACCGGACGCAGTTTTACTTGGAAGAAGATGTCAGTCTTGTATCGGTGCGTTTGTTATTTGATGGAGTTTACATGAATGCCCAAGTCTATATCAACGGGCAAGTGCTGGGTTATTATCCCAATGGCTATACACCTTTTTCTTATGATATCACATCTAAGAAATGATGGGACGGCCAACCAGCTTGCGGTTTTTGTGGAAAATCAGCAACCTAGCAGTCGTTAGTACTCTGGTAGCGGTATTTACCGAGAAGTAAAATTGTTGATTACAGATTCGGTGCATCTGGATTTATATGGGATTAAGATAGAAAGTCCCAATCTCAAGGAACAAAGAGATGGATGGGTGGAAACTCAGTTTGAAAGCAAGGTTTCAAATGATGGCTCTCAGTACGTGTCGGTGTATTTGGAGCAGAGTATCTGGTATGATGGGCAGCAGCTGTCAGACTGGCAGGCGACAGACTCTGTAATGATTAAGTCTGGGGAAAAACATCATTTCAAACAATCAATATTAATTTTCCAACCTTTGCTTTGGGATATTGATCATCCTTACCTTTACCAATTGAAGACTCGCCTCTACAAAAATGGCATTTTGGTTGATGAAGAAGAGGAGACTTTTGGTTACCGTTATATGGATTGGCAAGTGGATAAGGGCTTCTTTCTAAATGGTCGTTGGTTGAAGATTCATGGGTTTTGTTTGCACCATGACTACGGATCGCTGGGAGCTGTGGAAAACAGGTCAGCTGCTGAGAGACGCTTTCGCCAGATGAAGGAAATGGGGGTCAATGCGATTCGAATCACCCATAATCCAGCTAGTAGTAATTTGCTGGATGTGACTGCCAAAATGGGCTTACTCATCCAAGAAGAAGCCTTTGATACCTGGTATGGAGGTAAGAAAGAATATGACTATGGTCGCTTTTTTGAGGAAGAAGCGACTCATCCAGAAGCGAAAGCAGGCGATTTCTGGTCAGATTATGATTTGCGCACTATGATTGAACGTAGTAAGAACAATCCAGCGATTTTTATGTGGTCCTTGGGAAATGAAGTCAGCGAAGCAAATGGCGATGCTCATTCATTGATGACTATCAAACGCTTGCTAGAAAGGGTCAAGGAAGTTGATGATAGCCGTTTTGTGACTATGGGAATGGACCAATTCCGCTTCGGAGATGGTTCTGGAGGTCATGAAAAGATTGCTGATTTGCTGGATGTGGTGGGTTTGAATTACTCGGAAGACAATATTGATGGGATTCGCAAAAGACATCCCAAGTGGCGACTTTATGGGTCTGAAACCTCATCGGCTACAAGGACGCGTGATAGCTATTTTCGCCCAGCTAAGGAATGGGTTGGGGATAATCGCCGCGTGCGGAATTTTGAACAGTCAGACTATGGAAATGATCGAGTTCCTTGGGGGAAGACAGCAACGGCCTCTTGGATAGCAGATAGAAATCGGCTAGACTATGCGGGTCAGTTTATCTGGACAGGAGTGGACTATATCGGTGAACCGACTCCTTGGCACAACCAAAATGATACACCTGTCAAGAGTTTCTATTTTGGGATTGTGGACACAGCAGGGATTCCTAAAAATGACTATTATTTCTACCAAAGTCAGTGGGTGGACCTAGATCAGCATCCCATGGTTCATATCTTACCTCACTGGAATTGGGAAATCCACAAGAGTTATCAACAAGCTGTGGATAAGTATGGGGATATCCCTGTTCGAGTGTATTCAAATGCTGGTTCTGTAGAGCTATTTCTTAATGGAAAATCTCATGGTAGGAAGACCTTTCAGGAGAAATGGACTTCAGATGGCAGAAAATACCAAGAGGGAGAGGGTTCTGGCCAACTCTATCTCGAATGACGCTTGGCTTATTAACCAGGAAAAGTGCGTGCTGTGGCCTATAACCATCAATGTCAGATTGTGGCAGAAGATAGGGTGGTGACTGCAGGTAAGCCAGCCAAAATCGGGTTACATGCCGAAAAAACACAACTGGGGCCAGATGGGCAAGACCTCCTTTATCTCTATTTTGATGTATTGGACATGGATGGAAACTGGGTGTCGAGTGTTTCCAATCAGCTTCATTTAAAAATTGAGGGCCTTGCTCGCATTGTGGGTGTGGATAATGGCAGGCAGGCCATCGTGAACGTTACAAGGCTCAGAAAAATGGTCAAGAGGAAAGCCTTTCATGGCAGAGGTGTCCTCTTAGTTCAGAGCTTGGAGCAGGCAGGTCTAGTCAGAGTAAAAGCTAGTGCTAGAGGGCTAGAGCCAGCAAGTTTTGTTCTCTCAGTGGGAGATGCTTTGCCTACCAAACCAGTGAAAAATAAGCGCTTGTTTGAGATTTGAGTGGACAAGCAGGCAGGCTTACAAGAAGGGGATTCCCCAGCTATTGGACTTTATCCACAAATTGTGGATAACCCTGTGAACAAGGTGGGGAATAGTGAAGTGATTTGGGAGACGAGTGGTAGTGCCCACGCTATTATCAAGCAGGGAGTGCTTCATTGCTTGTCTGCAGGGGACTTGGCTATCCGAGCCATGTATCAAGGCAAGATCTATCAAACTCATTTGCAGGTCGCAGAAAATACCTCACTAGGGCAGGCAGTTTTTGTACGACCACTTCGCTTGTATACAGCTAAGGGAACTTATCCACAGCTGCCATCTTCAGTTTTGGTGGACTATGAGTCTGGTAGTGCAAAACGAGTCAAGGTTGTTTGGGAGGCAATCTCCGAAGAAGATATGGCAAGCTTTCATGAGTTTACGGTATCTGGTCAGCTAGAGTGTTTGGATTTAAAGGCTTCTGCTCAGGTTTGTGTCCAAGGGATTTGCGCTGTTGAGCCTGAAAGGGTTTGGACGCTTGTCAAGGAAGCCCCACATTTACCAGACCGAGTCAAGCTAGTCTTATCAGATGGCAGAAGAGATACGGCCAAGGTGACTTGGGATGAACTCGAACCTCAAGTCTATGCTCAGGTAGGAGAAAGTGTGCTCACAGGACAAGTAGAGGGCTGTGAGTTGCCAGCAACAGTCACCATTCATGTGACAGATGCTAGTGTAGATGGGGAAGTTATTTCCAATCAGTGGACAGGGTCCAACCTGCCTCTGGTCTTTGCTTCTCACTCAGAACCAAATCACCCAGCCTCTTACCTCAATGACAAGGTCATTGCTCGGAAAAAATCGACAGCCAATACTTGGATTGCCAAGTCAGAGAAAGCCAGCGTGGGCGTTCTTTTTGGAGATGCAGGGATTTTAAAACCGCGATTTGTGGATAACGTGACCTTGTATTATGTTGAAAATCAAGAATATGTGGCTGTTGAGCCGACCTTTATTGATTATTACATAGGGAATGAGCCTACTTTACCTCGAACTCCCAACCATTTGGATAAGGATTCCCTGCTCAAGCAAGAGCAGAATTGGCGACCTGTATCAGCTATCCGAAAAGTGTCAAGCGAGAAGGATGAGGAGCTTCGTTTTGAATTTGATAAGGTAGAGACTTATGCCCTTCGTCTTCGATTTGAAAACTTGACAAGCCCTCTAGCGTTAACAGAATTGCAAGTACATGACAAAAAAGTAAAGAAAAGTGTAGATAGGAAATAGTGTGGTAAGAGAAATAAAACCGCATGGCCCCTTGACTAGTCAGGCCCAGCTAGCTTATTTAGAGGATGAACTAGCAGCCTTTATCCATTTTGGTCCCAATACCTTTTATGACCAGGAATGGGGAACAGGTCAGGAGGATCCTGAACGCTTTAACCCGACACAGTTAGATGCGCGTGAGTGGGTTCGCGTGCTCAAGGAAACGGGCTTTAAGAAGTTGATTTTAGTGGTCAAGCACCACGATGGTTTTGTCCTTTATCCGACAGCTCATACAGATTATTCGGTCAAGGCTAGTCCTTGAAGTATCCCAAGCTGCCACAGAGTTTGATATGGATATGGGGATCTACCTATCACCCTGGGATGCCCACAGCCCCCTCTATCATGTGGACCGAGAAGCGGACTATAATGCCTATTATCTGGCTCAGCTGAAGGAGATTTTATCAAATCCTGCCTATGGAAATGAAGGGAAATTTGCTGAGGTCTGGATGGATGGTGCCAGAGGAGAGGGCGCTCAAAAGGTCAATTATGAATTTGAAAAATGGTTTGAAACTATTCATGAACTGCAGGGCGATTGCTTAATTTTTTCAACAGAAGGCACCAGTATCCGCTGGATTGGCAATGAACGAGGGTATGCAGGTGATCCCTTGTGGCAAAAGGTGAATCCTGACAAACTAGGGACAGAAGCAGAGCTGGATTATCTTCAGCATGGAGATTCTTCAGGCACTATTTTTTCAATCGGAAAGGCAGATGTTTCCATCCGGCCAGGTTGGTTTTACCATGAAGAGCAGGATCCTAAGTCACTTGAGGAGTTGGTCGAAATCTATTTCCACTCAGTGGGGAGAGGAACCCCGCTCCTACTTAATATTACGCCGAATAAAGCTGGGCTATTTGATGCAAAGGATATTGAACGCCTCTATGAATTTGCGGCCTATCGCAATGAGCTCTATAAAGAAGATTTGGCTCTGGGAGCTGAGGTATCTGGTCCAGCTCTTTCCGAAGACTGTGCTTGTTACCATCTGACAGATGGTCTTAAGACCAGGTCTTGGGCAAGTGATGTAGGCTTGCCTATCCAGTTAGAACTCGACTTAGGATTTCCTAAAACTTTTGATGTAATTGAGTTAAGAGAAGATTTGAAGCTAGGGAAACGAATCGCTGCTTTTAATGTGCAAGTAGAGGTGGACGGCGTCTGGCAAGAATTTGGTACAGGCTTTACAGTTGGTCATAAGCGCCTCCTGCGAGGTCCGCTAGTAGAGGCACAGAAGGTGCGCGTGATGATTACAGAGTCACAGGATTTACCTGTATTGACCAAGATTTCACTCTATAAAACTCCTAGCTTATCAAAAACAGAAGTTGTTCAGGGGCTAGCATTTGCAGAAAAAAGTCTAGCTGTAGCAAAGGGAGAGACTCTTCATTTTAGGATTGAACGTAGCGAAAGTAGCTTCTCTTTAGAGGCTAAGATTTCGATTCAACTGGGGACTGGTGTCCATGGTGTCGCCTATTAGGACGAGATTCAAGTCCTTCAATTCCAAGCAGGGGAAAGCAAAAAGATTTGTGCCTACCAACCCTGTATTTTGCTGCTGATAAGATCTTGGATTTCTATCTGAATCTGACTATTGATGGACAACTGGTTGATCAAGCTCATATTTTAATTGAAACGAGATAAAAATCCTCACAATTCATTTCCTTTTCGAATAAACAGATAGAACCATCGAATCTAGCAAAATATATAATAAAAGAAGGAAGTGGATGATTCTCAGACATCCGGGCATCAGCCCAACTAATGATTTAGTGGCTAAGAAAATCTTTAGTAATCCAGAAATCACTTGTCAATTTATTCGCGATATGTTGGACTTACCTGCAAAAAATGTGACCATTTTGGAGGAAAGCAATATTCACGTATTATCCTCCATGCCTTATTCAGTGCAGGATTTCTATACCAGTATAGACGTCTTGGCGGAGTTGGACAATGGCACTCAAGTAATCATTGAAATTCAGGTATATCATCAGAATTTTTTCATCAATTGCCTGTGGGCTTACCTATGCAGTCAGGTCAATCAAAATCTAGAAAAAATTCGCCAACGAGAAGGTGATACACATCAAAGTTACAAACACATCGCACCAGTATATGCTATCGCAATTGTGGACAGCAATTACTTCTCAGATGACATAGCTTTTCATAGCTTTAGTATGCGTGAGGACACGACAGGTGAGGTTTTAACTATCATAAATAACGGTCAAGAAAACCATCTAGTCAAGATGGCGTTCTTGGAATTAAAAAATACAGAGAAACCAGCAAAGACAAGGCTCGCAAGCCGTGGTTGGAGTTTTTTGGGAACAAACCCTTTACTCAGCAACCCGAGCGAGCCATCAACCAAGCAGACCAACTGCTGGACTACAAGAGCTGGTCCGAGGAGGACAGGAAGATGTTTAGTGAACAACGCAGACGTGAAGAACAAGCCTTGTTAGCACAGGACTATGCCTTGGAAACAGCTAGGGCGGAGGGGCTGGAACAAGGTTTAGAGCGTGGGAAAGTTGAAGGAAGTTTGTCTATGCTACTAAATCTCGTTCGTCAACATCTCCTGACTTCGGAGATTGCGAGTGAACAATTAGGTATGAGCGTCTCTGAATTTGAGGGACTGTTGTAAATAGTCAAAAACGACATGTTATCGGCTGAGATAGCATGTTTTATTTTGGTTTAATGTTTTTCAATTTCGACAAAAACTATCAATAATTTAAGTTGAAATAAAATAGCTACTATAGAGGCAAAATCATGTTAAAAATGTAAAAAAATAAAAAATTAGAAGCGATTACAAATCAGGGAATGAATTCATATTTTTTAATTAGATAGACTTTAAATAGCTAGTTACAAAAGAAAATGTTACGATTTGTCATAATTTTATAACAATCTACTTTGCTTTTAAATAGTTTTGTGTTATCATTGTGATGTACATTAAGTACAAAAAAATGATATAAATAATATGCAAATATTATGCATATTAACATATTATAAATTATGAATAATATAAAATTTAAGGAGGTTGTGTCTCATGAAGAGTAAACAACAGGAGTATCGCACTGAAAAGTGTCTTCGTTATAGTATCCGCAAGGTCAGTTTTGGTGCAGCTAGTGTAGCAGTGGCCGCTCTATTCATGTTCCTAGGGAATGGGGCTGTATCAGCTGATGAGCTTGGGAAACAAGATGTAACAGTTATTGAAAAAAATCTTGAGCCCAAAGCTTCTCAAGATGGAGAAAAGACTGTCCAATCTGATGCTTTAGCAACAGAAGTAACCGCTAAACCAGAAGAAAATGTTGTCGCACAATCAGAGCCGGCTTCTAAATCGGCAGAATCAGCAAAACCAACTTCAACTTTGGATAAGTCACAATTGGAAAGCTATATCGCTGAAATTGAAGGGAATATTTCATCAGGTAAATACGCTAATAAAACAGAGGAAAGTATTAGTCTTTTAAATTCTGAGATAGCTTCTGCCAAGTCTGTGCTTGCTTCTGCAACCAGTCAAAATGAACTAAAAGCAGCTTACAACAAGCTTGTTACTGTAGTAAGCTCAAAATTAAAAAACAAACCAGTTGAGAAAAAAGAAACGCCAGCAGTAGATACTACAAATGCTAAAGAAACTGTAGGTAAAAAAGCAGAAAACACAGAGAAAAAATCTGATTCAAATTCAATCGAAAACACTGGATCTAACGATTCACGTAACGGTAAAGCATTAGATAAAAACAATGCATTTAGAGCGGAGACAACTGCAACTCATGGTAACTTTAATTACTCTATGGAGTATTCTAATGGAAAAGAAATTTACCTTTATAATGAAGAAGATGCAGATGTCAATATTACAGTTAGCTCAACAGCTGGAAATATTACTAAAGCAACAGTTAAAGCTGGAAGTGGTCAGTTTGTGCTAAAATCGAAAAGTGATCAAGCGATAGCTCATGCTAAAGGTCAGAACGTACCTATGCCGCAGGAAGAAGAAGTTGAAATAGATGGTTATGGTTGGAGTTATCATCAAACACTAAGTGAAACTCAAGGTCCAGTAAAAATTAAAATCACTGGTAAACCAAATGATACTTTTAAAGGACTTAAATCTTACACAAAAACTGAAGATCAACGAGCAGTATTAGGAGCAAGATATTTACAACTTGAAGATTCTACTGGTGCTAAACTGGCTGGAGGTAACAATCCATCAGCTCCTGGTTATTTCAACTTAGTTGTTAAATCACAAACATATAAATACGATATTCAACCGGTAGCAGAGAAGAATAAAGTTGCTGTTGTAGATATTAACAACTTAACTCCAACTGATATTGATAAAATTAAAGAGAAAATTAATATTCAATATTCTGATAAAGCAACGAAAGAAGATGCTCGACTTGCTTCTAAAAAAGGAGAAGTTTTACAAGATAGATCTACGGTAGTGAAAGAAGTCGCTGTTGCAAACGGAACAGTTACAGTTACCTATAATGACGATTCAGTAGATACTACTCCAGTTGCAAATGTAGCACGTACTAACCCAGCGCCAACAGTAGAACTTCCATACTCAAATGTAGACAAACGTCAAATTTATGTTTATACAGGAGAAAATACAGATTTAACATTCACAGGTAAAGACGAAACAACAGTTAAAGACTTATACTTACGTGGACCAGGTGGTGTTGGAAATGATAACGCTGCAGCGTACGGATTCACAACAGGTAAGATTGATAACGGTGCCGTTGCAAATGGAGAAGGAACAGTATCTGGCGATAAGAGAACAGCAACTATCAAGATGACAGGTGTTACAACTCTTAAAGCTCCAAACCAATGGACAAGTTTTATTGAAGCTAAAGATAATGATGATTTCAAATCAATGACAGGCGTAAACTACGATGCTTCAACTGATGATGCAGTGCGTCAACAAAAACCAGGATATGTTCAATTCATCGTTAAATCTCAAACAGATAAGTACAACATCAAGGCACCAACAGAAAAGGTTACAGTAGCAGACCCAGCAAATGTAACAGAAGATGATTTAGCTAAAATCAAAGAAAAATTACAACTTGAGTACAATAAGGATAATGACGATGCGAATATCTCAAAAGATGCTCCAGTTACAGATAAAGATGCTAAGATTAAGTCAGTAACAAAAGATGCTAAAGGAAATCTTGTAGTAACATACACAGATGGTTCAAAAGACACAAGAGCATTATCAGACTTTGTAAACAAAGCACCAACAGTAGAACTTCCATATTCAAATGCAGACAAACGTCAAATCTATGTTTACACAGGAGAAAACACAGATTTAACATTCACAGGTAAAGACGAAACAACAGTTAAAGATTTGTACTTACGTGGACCTGGTGGTATTGGAAATGATAACACTGCAGGTTATGGATTTACAACAGGTAAGATTGATAACGATGTAGTTACAAATGGCGAAGGAACAGTATCTGGTGATAAGAGAACAGCAACTATTAAGATGACAGGTGTTACAACACTTAAAGCTCCAAACAAATGGACAAGTTTTGTTGTTGCTAATGACAATGATAATGCTAAATCAATGCCATCAGATCTAAACTATGACGCTTCAACTGATGATGCAGTACGTAAACAAAAACCAGGATATGTTGAGTTTATCGTTAAAGACCAAACATCTAAATATGATATTGTTGCACCAACGGAAAAAGTTGCAGTAGCAGATCCAGCAAATGTTACAGATGCAGAGTTAGAAAAAATCAAAGAAAAATTAAAACTTGAATACAATAAGGATAATGATGATGCGAACCTAGCAGATAAAAAAGGTAAAAATGTAGAGGATAAAGACACTAAAATCAAGTCAGTAACTAAAGATGGTCAAGGAAATCTTGTTGTAACTTATAAAGATGGATCTGTAGATAAAAAACCACTTTCTGAGTTTGTTAACCTTAACAAACAACCAGCCCTTGATGCGGTTAATAAAGCAGCAGAAAACAAGATTGCTGAAATCAATAAAACTCCAAATGCTACTGATGAAGAAAAAGCAGCAGCAATCGCTAAAGTAAATGCAGATAAAGAAAAAGCTCTTAATACAATTAATGATGCTAATGTAACGACAAAAGCAGAATTAGATAAAGCGAAAGAAGCAGGGACAACTGCAATCGCAGCGGATAACCCAGTAGTAGCGAAAAAAGATGCAGCAAAAGCAGATGTAGAAGTAGCGCGTAAAGCAAAAGCAGATGCTATTAATGCAGACAAAAACTTAAGTCAAGCAGAAAAAGATGCAGCTATCGCTAAAATCAATAAAGCGGCTAAAGATGCAACAAAAGCAATCGATGCGGCAACGACAGATGCAGCTGTAGATACAGCGAAAAATGCTGGAACTACAGAATTTGGTAAAGTTAACCCGGTAGCAAAAGAAGCTGCAAAACAAGCTGTAGCAGACGAGTTAACTAAGAAAGAAGCAGAAATCGACGCTCGTGATGACTTAACACAAGAAGAAAAAGACGCAGCTAAGAAAGAAGCACAAGCTAAAGCCAAAGAAGCAACTGATGCAATCAATGCTCAACCTGATACAGTAGATACACCAGAAAAAGCAACAGCAGCGCAACAAGTTGTAGACACAGCTAAAGATAAAGGAGTATCAGAAGTTAAGGCGATTAACCCAGAAGCAAAAGCCAAACCAGCAGCTAAGAAAGCAATTGATGAAGCATTAAAAGCGAAAGAAGCGGAAATAGATGCACGAACTGATTTAACAGACGAAGAAAAAACTGCAGCAAAAGAAGAAGCAAAAGCAGCAGCTGACAAAGCGAAAGAAAATGTAGATAAAGCAACAACAGATGCGGCTGTAAAAGAAGCAGAAAAAGCAGGAACATCAGAAGTTAAAGCAATTAATCCAGAAGCGAAAGCCAAACCAGTGGCTAAAAAAGCAATTGATGAGAAACTGGCAGAACAATTAAAAGCTATTGAAAATACACCTGATGCTACTGATGAGGAAAAAGCAGAAGCAATTCAAAAAGCTCAGGATGCAGCAGAACAAGCAAAACAAGCAATAGATGATACTAAAACAGATGCAGAGGTAAATACTGCAAAAGAAACGGGTGTAGCAGAAGTTGAAAAAGCTCTTCCAGTAGTTGAAGATAAACCAAATGCTCGTAAAGCAATTGATGAAGAAGCAAAAGCTAAAAGAGCAGAAATCGATGCTCGTAATGATTTATCTCCTAAAGCTAAAGAAGCATTAAAAGCTAAAGTAGATAAAGTTGCGAATAAAGCTAAAGCAGCAATCGATGCAGTAAGTAGTGAAGCTGATGTTAATGTAATAGAAGAAGCAGATAAGGAAGCTATTAAAGCAATTGGAGATATCAATAGACCAATTGACAAAGTTCTTGTAAAAGACCCAAGTGCATTAACAGATGAAGAAAAAGCTAAAATCTTAGAAGAAGTTAAAAAAGTTAATCCTACAGCCAAAGAAGTTAAATATAACGAAAATGGTAAAATCGAGGTAACTACTGAAAATGGTGATAAAGGAACGATTAATCCAGCTAAATTAGTTAAAACTGAAGAAGACTTAGATAACGGTAAAGGTGGAAACGACATTAATAAACCACTTGATAAAGTTATCGTAAAAGATCCAGCTAACCTAACAGATGAAGAAAAAGCTAAGATTATTGCAGAAGTTGAAGAGGTTAATCCAGATGCTATTGTAACGATAGATGAAAATGGAACTGTTTCTGTGTCTACTCCAGATGGAAAAACTTCGGCAATTCCAGCAACTGATTTAGTAAGAACTAAAGAAGATACAGAAAAAGCAGGAGCGGGGAATAGTAGTATTGTGAAACCGGCAGATAAGATAGTCGGTGAAGCTAATGACCCAGACGATCAAGCTAAAGCAGAAGAGAAATTAAGAGAACTAAATCCAGATACTAAATCTGTCAAATTCGATGGGAATGGTAATGCTACAGTTACACTAAAAGACGGCACTACAGCAACAATTCCATCGGAAGACTTGTTCAAATCAGAAACTGATGAGACTAAACCAAAAGCAGGAAACGACATCGTAAAACCAGCGGATAAAACTGTAGTAGCGAACCCAGAACAATTAACTGATGCTGAGAAGAAAGCGATTGAAGATAAAGTTAAAGCCGTCAATCCAGGATCAACTGTAGTTGTAGACGACAAAGGAAACGCAACAGTCACAACACCAGAAGGTAAGACAGCCGTTATCCCA
>NZ_JAJNSA010000053.1:0-17077 GCF_027497875.1 Streptococcus sp. SM3
CCTGTCTAATATTTCTCTAACTTTTTTATAATCACCTAATCTAAAAAACAACCCTAAAGCTAGAAACAGTGTATCTCTCAATACAAATTGCTGATAGATTAATAATTCACCATCATCTACCAATAACCTTTGTACAATTTTCGGTAACAATTTCCATCCTGGATTACAGTATATGTCATCATCGTGTATCATTATTATTAAAAGTAATTTAATCAACAAAAGATCATTTAAGGTATATGTATTCTTCTTTTTTAGTTGATCAAGATAATCCTCCAATAAATGATTCCCAAGTTCAATCAATTCACTCTCATTAACATCGGATATAGTGGTTAAGATATCAACAATCAATTGCTCCTCTTCAGGCAAATCTTCATAATAATTCTCATATATGATTTCGAAACGTTTTTCCTCTTCATAAATCTTTCTTTTATCTGAATACGTCGTATTTCTTAATAATTGGTATTTTAAGTCTAAATATTCTTTTGGTAATTCTGTATAGTCTGGCATCAATGAAAATAAATTCATGTCTAGTCGTTCAGCTAAAAAATTTATCTTAGTTAATGTTGGTCTCGACAAGCCTGACTCTATTCGAGTTAATTGACGTACAGTCAACTCGCTCTCATCCTGACACAACTCTTCTTTGGTCATTCCTTTTTGTTTTCTATATTTTTTCACAAGAGTTGCAAATTTTCGAAGATCTTCTACCATAGTTATCGTCCTTCCTGAATATATTATACCCAATAACAAATTTGCTTACAACAATATCGATGTTCTATGAAATTTAATCAAAAAAGTTCTACTTTTAAGTAGAACTTTCTATTCTTTTTCAATACAAAATTGATCTTGTGATGTATTGACCAGGATATCTGCTTCACCTTCCATCGGTTGGTAATACTGATGGTATTGTTCTCGTCTGATTTGGTGAGTTCGATAGATGAAGTCTATTTCTCGATTTCGTTGGGCGACATCTCTGCTTAATCGTCTTTCTAGCTCCGTATGATCATCTGTGTAAAAACAAATGGTTTGATCAAACAAAGACTTGGGTAAAAAAGCTACTGACATCCCTTCTACGATGAGAATGGGCTTGTTGCCAGATAATATGTGGCTTGGAGACCACGGCTGATCAATCGTTCGTATATCCATTCCTGCTTGAAGGGCTCGAATATCTCGTTCTAGACTAGCCAATTCGTGAGCACTTGACAAACATGCGGTTACTTTTTGGTCCGGTAATTCTTTTGGCACAACCAATCCTCTTGGGCTTCCAATAATATAGGGATCCGTCTCTAAAAGGTTAACTTTTGTGGGGTCCAATCGCTCACAGAGCGCTTTTGTAAAGGTTGTTTTTCCTGAACCACCATGACCATAGATCCCAAGGGTCTGCAATTCTTTTGTCTGGATCTTTTTTACCAAGGAGTCTAATAGTCTTTCACGATCCATCCTAGAAATTCCGTCCTGATTTGTTATAGCCATATTTTTCGACGAAATGCTCACGGAATTCTAAGAGATTGTCATCCATGATGGCTTGACGGACCTGCTTCATGAGGTTGATCAAGAAGTACAGGTTGTGGTAGCTTGTCAAGCGAATGCCGAAGGTCTCATCTGCCTTGAGGAGGTGGCGAAGGTAAGCTCGGGTATAGTTCTTACAAGTGTAGCAATCACATTCGGGATCTAGCGGTGTAAAGTCTTCTGCAAATTGCGCATTTTTCACTACTAGGCGTCCTTGGCTAGTCATACAGGTACCATTTCGTGCAATCCGCGTCGGCAAGACACAGTCAAACATATCCACTCCACGAATAACGCCATCGATCAGACTGTCTGGAGCTCCTACTCCCATGAGATAGCGTGGCTTGTTCTCTGGTAAGAGCGGTGTTGTGAAATCAAGCACGGCATTCATCTCTTCATGGCTTTCCCCAACAGCTAAGCCACCGATGGAATAGCCTGGAAAGTCCATGCTGACCAGATCTTGAGCAGATTGACGGCGCAAGTCTTCAAATCCAGCCCCTTGGACAATCCCGAAAAGACCTTGATCATGAGGGCGACGGTGAGCCTTAAGCCCACGTTCTGCCCAACGACTGGTCCGTTCGATCGATTTTTTCACATAATCATAGGGTTGATAGAACTGAGGACATTCATCAAAGGACATCATGATGTCACTCCCTAGATTGTTTTGGATGGAGATGGCTTTTTCTGGAGAGAGGAACATCTTCGAGCCGTTGAGGTGGTTTTTAAAAGTTACCCCTTCTTCAGTAATGTTGCGGGTATCCGCTAATGAATAGACCTGGAAGCCTCCACTATCTGTCAAAATCGGCTGGTCCCAGTTCATGAACTGGTGCAGTCCTCCTGCTTTTGCAACTAGATCATCCCCGGGACGAAGCCAGAGATGGTAGGTGTTAGCCAAAATAATTCCGGAACCCATTTCCTTGAGTTCTTCTGGCGATTGGGTCTTAACGGTTGCCTGAGTCCCTACAGGCATAAACATTGGGGTCGGGAAGGTCCCGTGAGGGGTGATAATTTCTCCCAGACGAGCACCTGTATGCTTTTCTTTTTTGATTAATCGATATTGAATCGGTGAATCTGTCATGGTTACCTCCGTACTGGGAAAAACAGTCCCAGCCTTCTTATTCCTGTCACAGTTTTCCTGTGAGCACCTGTACGATTGTACCAAATTTTACCGGCTCTGTCACGGACTTATGTTATAATAAAAAGTACTACTATGAAGAGAGTATCATCTATGAACCTTAAACTGATTCGCCTCCGGGCACGTACCATGCAAGTCCAGCAACCGGGCTTAGCTATCCTTTTTGCTCTTCCGGTCCTATTGACCATTCTTGCTAACTTTCTCTTAAGTGGGCAAGATCTGGTCGATCTACTACCGGACATGACCTTGCAGCAAGCAAGTATTTACATGATCCAGCGACAGCTCTTTCCTTCCGTCGTCTCCTTTGTCATCTCCATTTTAGTGGTCGGTGCGACTTTTAGCTATTTAGATACGATTAATCCCAAGATTGAACACCGAACACGCGTCTTAGATATCTTTAAACAAGATCGCTTTACCTTTGTATTTGCCACCTTGATTTTGAAGCAAGCCGTCCTCTTTTTATGGGGACTCATCCTCTATGTGGGGAGTCTCATCAGCACCTACGCCAGCATTCGATTTTTAGCGATTTACGACAAGGTGAGCAACCCTAGCACTTTGAGTGCTTCCAGTCCTGAATTTCAATCTCTCATGCAACAAATGCCTCTGATGACTGCTGGTGTCGCACTCGGCCTGATCGGCCTCCTCTTTTACCTGCCACAATACTACAGTCTCAGCTTGGTCGAATTGATCCTCTATGAGCAATTACGAGACGGCGACTACAAGGGAGCCTTTGGAGTCCTTCGCCAAAGTCGTGAAACCATGAAAGGGTTCCGCAGCAATCGCTTGGTGCTCGATCTAACCTTGATTGGTTGGTACTTCTTGAATTACTTCACGCGCGATGTCATCGGCTTTTATACCATGCCTTACTTTATCAACTGCCAAATTGCCTTTTATGATCAAATCAAGCAGATTAAACAAGGGCCGCGCCATTTTACAGGCCATCCAAGCCATGAAACTGAATAAGAGTAAGAAGAAAACCCCAGCTTGCTGGGGTTTTCTTCTATTCAATTGTTTATCATTTATAAACCGTATAGGGAGTCCCCGAGGATCAGTCGGGTGTGTTCCCGTTTGATACAGCGGTTCATGACGATATCTTCTCGTCCAGCTCCACGAAGAATCTCTTCTGCTTCTTGATTTTCCAGCTCCAATTGTGCCCAAAAAATCTTCGCGTCTGTCTCGATGAAGTCACGTGCCACATCTGGTAAAAACTCACTGCGTCGGTATACATCGACGATATCTACTGGGAAAGGAATCTCCTGCAAGCTAGCATACACCGTTTCTCCAAGAATCTGGCCACCAGCTGCACGAGGGTTGACAGGAATAATCCGATAGCCCCGCTCTTGCATCTCTTTGCTGACACGATGACTGGTTGTGTCTTCACGATCAGATAATCCAACTACAGCGATGATCTTGCTCGTTTCTAGGTAATGTTTGATAATGCCATCACTAGGATTGCGAAATGAATAAGCCATAAGAATCTCCTTTTGTATGCGTTTCCTTTCTTTAAATAGTATAACAATACGGAAGGCATTGCAAGTGTTTGTCATTAAAAGCGGTAGGAAACTGAAAAGTCTCCTACCGCTTTCTGTTTTGAACAAACTCAATTTTATTTGGCTTCATACCATGTCTTGCCTTCGTTTTCATCGGCTTCCAGTGGTACTGCAAGTTCGATAGCGGATTCCATGGTCTCTTTGACGAGTTCTTTGATCGCTGCCAGTTCATCACTTGGCACTTGCAGAACGATTTCATCGTGCACTTGAAGAAGCATCTTGGTCTTGTATGCTCCTCTTTCTAGCGCTTGGTCCAAGTGGATCATGGCAATTTTCAAGATGTCTGCTGCAGATCCTTGGATCGGTGAGTTAATAGCTGTCCGCTCCGCAAAGCCTCGAACATTGAAGTTGCGAGAATTGATATCTGGAATCTCCCGACGACGCTTGAAGAGGGTCTCCACATAGCCTTTATCACGCGCTTCCCGTACCACTCTCTCCATATAGTCCTTGATGCCAGGGTAGCGTTCGAAGTAGGTCTCAATGTAAGCCTTGGCTTCTTTTCGACTGATCCCTAGGTTGTTAGACAGTCCAAAGTCGGAAATTCCATAAACCACACCGAAGTTTACTGCTTTTGCATTGCGACGGTCGTTCGGCGTCACATCTTCTGGTTTTGCAATATTGAAAACGCGCATAGCAGTCGATGTATGGATATCTGCCCCATGTTTAAAGGCGTCAATCAAATGCTCATCTCCCGAAATATGGGCCAAGACGCGCAGTTCGATTTGTGAATAGTCCGAACTCAGCAAGACACTGTTTTCCTCTTCTGGGACAAAGGCTTTACGAATGAGACGACCTTGTTCCAAACGGACAGGAATGTTTTGCAGGTTGGGATCCACACTGGACAAACGGCCTGTCTGCGTCAAATCCTGTACATAGCGGGTATGGATCTTCCCATCTTCCAAAATCCAATCTTGAAGACCGATGACATAGGTCGACTGGATCTTAGCAATTTGGCGGTATTCAAGAATCTTAGACACGATCGGTGCGATAGGAGCTAGGCGTTCCAAGACATCAACGGCTGTGGAATAGCCGGTTTTGGTCTTCTTCGTATATTCAAGAGGGAGTTCCAATTTTTCAAAGAGGATGACGCCCAATTGTTTTGGAGAATTGATGTTAAACTCTTCGCCCGCCAGCTCGTAAATTTCTTGGGTCAAGCGCTCCAAGACCACTTCGTTTTCCACCTGCATGTCTTCTAGGGTCTGACGCTCTACCTTGATCCCCGCGATTTCCATCTTGGCCAAAACGGCTGCTAGCGGTTGCTCCATATCATAGAGCAAATCTAGTTGGTCATGGGCCTGCAACTGCTCTACCATGGGCTCTTCCGTGTCTAGTAAAACAGCGACTTTCCGTGCCAAATGCTCTAATAGGACCGCCTTTTCTGGGATAGCTTTTTTGGCTCCCTTGCCATAAACGACTTCGTCCAGCGGCAGCGCAATCTGACTATAGAGACTCGCAATGGTTGAAATCTCATTGTCCTCTACGGTCGACAAGAGATACTTGGCCAATCGACTGTCAAACGCGGGATTTTGAAGGGTAATGCCCAAGTGGCTGAGCAAGACCTTGGCCCGCTTGAAGTCATAGACCTTGAGGGGCGTTTTTTCGAGAAATTCTTTGAAAATCGGTGTTTGTAAAAGACCAGTATCTGTACTCGCGTAGAGTTGACCTTTGGTCCCCCATGCGAAACCAATGATGGGTTCCGTATGGTAATTGTCCCCAAACATCTCAAAATGGAAGAAACTATCTTCCGTGAGCATATCTGAAGTGACTTGCTCGACTTCTGTATAGTCAATAGCTACAGGAGCTGCTTCTTCTCCACTGAGATCCAAGGCCTGACGGAGTTGCTTGAAGCCCATCTCCTCATAAAACTTGGCAAGATTTTCTAGATGAGGGCCCGTATAGTTGATATCGTCCAGGCCAATCTCAATGGGTGCATTGGTATCAATGGTCGCAAGAGTCTTAGACAGATAGGCCTGCTCCTTGTCGTTGATGAGGTTTTCCTTCATCTTAGAAGCCTTCATCTCGTCAATATGCTCGTAAATACCATCGAGAGAGCCGTACTCTAGGAGTAGTTTGATCCCTGTCTTTTCTCCGATCTTAGTGACACCTGGGATATTATCCGATTTATCTCCCATCAAGGCCTTGAGGTCGATAAATTGCTCTGGTGTCAGTCCCATCTTCTCTTTCAGATAGGCTGGAGTGAATTCTTCAAACTCCGCTACCCCTTTTTTTGAGATTTCAACCACCGTGTTGTCATCTGTCAGCTGGATCAAATCTTTATCCCCAGAAACGATAGTCACATCAAAAGGAACAGAAGTTGATTCTGCCAACTTGTCTAGCGTTCCAATAATATCATCTGCTTCATACTGGGCCAGCTCATAGTGGCGAATTCCCAAATGATCCAGTTGCTCACGAATGAAAGGAAACTGCTCGCGGAACTCATCTGGTGTTTTTGCACGGCCCCCTTTGTAGTCGGCATACATCTCCGTCCGAAAAGTGGTCTTTCCTGCATCGAAAGCAACAAGAACATGGGTCGGTTGGATGCGCTCCAAGAGATGGCTCAACATAAGGTTAAAGCCATAGACCGCATTGGTATGCAGACCATTGGCATTTTTGAAGCGATCGATTTGATTATAAAGTGCGAAAAAGGCACGAAATGCGACGGAAGACCCGTCGATGAGTAGTAATGTATTCTTTTTTTCCATAGGCCTATTATACCACGAATCACAAGGTCTCTGGTACATAAAAACTCTACCCTTTCGGGGTAGAGCCTTCTTTAGGAGTTTCTTATGAAAAATGAAAAGAAGTGTTTATTCGCCGTAACAAGAACCTTGTTGTGGCAATTTCTTAAAGCGTTTTGGATAATTGACTGAGATTTTCATTTTCTGTACCTCATTTCTTATTGGATGAGTACAGTATACAAGAGAAAACTAAACCATTCCTTATAGAAAGCTTCAAGAAAACTAAAAACTGAGACGTAAAATACGCGGTTGTTTTTGGCTACAAGCTGGTAATTGAAGATGGAGGCCTGCCTCATCTTGACTCCAAGAAAGGAGCTGGCTTTCTCCAAGGAGCTCTACCTTTTGAATGCGCGCATGAAGGATTCTCGGTTGCTTGAGATCATAGGCGAGAGACGGTAAGGTCAGCTCTTCTATCCTTCCACTTGGCTCCAGCTGGATAGCATAAAGAAAACCATCACGCATGGTATAGCGGAAATCTTGGCTGGTATAGAGTGGCGCTTGCCCATCTGAGAAGGAACCTTCCTGGGCCTCGGTCGGTCCGTCCGATGACACCCGCCAAGGCCGACTCTGATAAATGGCTTCTCCATTTACCGCCAGCCAGTCCCCGATCTTTGTGAGGATGTCTCGGTCTTGCTCAGGGATCGTGCCATCTGCCTTGGGTCCAATATTAAGCAGAAGATTGCCATTTTTGGCCACAACATCAACTAAATTTTGTAGCAATTCCTTACTGGTCTTGTAGGCTAGATCCTGGGTATAGCACCAAGAATTACGGGCGATCGCGGTATCCATTTGCCACGGAAAGGCTTGCGTCTCTCCGTATCCTCCCCGCTCCATCTCGACGATTCCTGAACCGAAAGGGAGGGCGTCCTGTTTGTAACAAACAGCCACCTTGCGATCCTCTTGTGCTGCTAGATTGTAATAATAAGCCAAAAAGCGCATCAAGTAGGGACGGAAGCTCTCATGCTGGATCCACCAGTCAAAATAAAGGAGCTCTGGCTGGTAGTCCCGCACCAGTTCACAGGTTCGCAACAGCCAATCTTCCAAGAATTCTTTACTTGGATAAGGCTTGGAAGTCAGATCAAAATGATCCTTGGGCTCTGGCTCGGCTGGCCAATAAAGGCTGTCTCTTGGGACTTCTTGCGGAATGTCACTAGTGAATTCCTTGCCATGTGAAAAGAAAAACTGGTGTTCTGCCCGGTGAGAGGACGTACAGAAGTGCAGGCCACGTTTTTCTGCCTCCTTCCTCAGCTCTCCTAAGACATCTCGTCTCGGCCCCATTTCTAAGCTATTATATGGCGAGAGAGTAGAGGCATACATCTGAAAACCATCGTGGTGCTCCGCAACTGGAAAAAGATACTGGGCTCCCGCTTTTTGAAAGAGATCCAGCCAAGATGCCGGATCAAAGCGATCGGCTGTAAAAAGAGGAATGAAATCTTTGTAACCAAAGCTAGCCTGGTCTCCAAAATGCTCTCGATGATAGTCATAGCAAAGATTCCCTTGGATATACATATTTCGCGAATACCATTCCGAACCAAAGGCAGGTACACTGTAGACGCCCCAGTGGATAAACATTCCAAATTTGGCATCCCGATACCAATCTGGACAGACTTGATGGCTAAGAGAGTCCCAGGTGGGTTCAAAAGGACCTGACTGGACAACTTGATCAATCTCTTCAAGGCTTATCATTCTCTTCTCCTCTTTTCTTGTTACTACCTCTATTGTAACGAGAAAGCCTCGTTTGTAAAGACCAACGAGGGGAATGTTTAAAATAGTAGACAAAGAGCTTGATCTAGGAGAATCAAGCTGATGATAAATGGAATGAACCTTTTAGGCCTTCACTGCTTGAGAAATAAAACGAGCAATGGCGTCTGTCTCCCCTTGGTGGAGAGCCTTAACGATTTTGGACCCCACAATAACCCCATCTGAGACCTTGTTGAAACGGTGAACATCCTCCATGCTTGAAACTCCAAAACCTGTTAAAACAGGAATGGACGCTATTTCGTGTAATTGGGCCAAGTGGTGGTCCAAATCGTCTCGATAGCTACCAGCTTTCCCCGTCACTCCATTAACTGCTACAGCATAGATAAAACCTTCTGCATCTTGGATCAATTTCTTCTGACGCTCGATTCCTGTGGTTAGACTCACCAGTGGCACCAAGGCGATGTCTTTATCCGCTAACAGGGGCTCTACCAGATCCGCATGCTCATGAGGAAGATCTGGGATAATCACTCCTTTGACCGCTGTTCCTTCTACATCTCTAAAAAAGCTTTCTAGACCATATTGGAACAAGGGATTGAAATAGGTCATGATGACCAAAGGAACAGTTGTTTCCAGACGCTGGATCGTTTGCACCAGACCTTCTGTCGTCGTCCCATGGGCTAAACTTCGTAGTCCTGCCTCTTCAATCACAGGGCCATCTGCCACTGGATCTGAAAAAGGAATCCCAACTTCAATGGCTGAGACACCAAGATCTTCCAAGAATTGGATGGTTTCCTGCAAACCTGCTAAGCCTTTTTCATGATCTCCTGCCATGATATACGGAACAAAGATCCCTTGCTGCTGGTCTTTCAGCTTTTGTAAATGCTCTGTTAAGGTCTTTCCCATCTTACTCTCCCCTCTCTTGTTCTAGGCGGTCTTTGACTTGTACCACATCTTTGTCCCCACGACCTGACAAACAAACGATCATGGATTTTTCAGGTCCCATCTCCTTAGCCAATTTCACCGCATAGGCGATAGCATGGCTCGATTCCAGGGCCGGAATAATTCCTTCTACTTTTGAAAGCAATTGAAAAGCTTCTAGGGCTTCTTGGTCTGTCACAGGCACATAGGTTGCCCGCTTGATTTCATGGAAATAAGAATGCTCTGGCCCAATTCCTGGATAATCGAGGCCTGCTGAAATCGAGAAGGCTTCTAAAATCTGTCCATGCGCATCCTGTAAAACATCCATCAAGGCGCCGTGAAGGACTCCTGGACGTCCCTTGGTCAAGGTTGCTGCATGCTGGTCTGTATCTACTCCAAGTCCAGCAGCTTCCGCCCCATACATGGCGACAGACGCATCCTCAACAAAAGGATAAAAGAGCCCAATAGCGTTCGACCCGCCTCCTACACAGGCTAGGACGGCATCTGGCAGAGCACCGTCATTTTGCTCTGCAAATTGGCGTTTGGCTTCTCGACCGATGACACTTTGAAAATCACGGACAATTTCTGGGAATGGATGAGGTCCTAGAGCAGAACCCATGATATAGTGGGTATCCTCCACATTTGCTACCCAGGCTCTAAGGGCAGCATTGACCGCATCCTTGAGGACACGTGACCCATCTGTTACTGATTGAACCTTGGCGCCCAACAATTCCATCCGAAAGACATTGAGGGCTTGGCGTTTGACATCTTCTTCCCCCATGTAGATGGTACATTCCATATCAAATAAAGCGGCAGCCGTTGCTGTTGCAACACCGTGCTGTCCGGCCCCTGTTTCTGCGATGATCTTCTTTTTGCCCATCCGATGTGCCAATAAAACCTGTCCTAGGGCATTATTAATTTTATGAGCCCCTGTGTGGTTGAGGTCTTCTCTTTTAAGAAAGATCTTGGCTCCACCGACATACTTGGTAAGATTTTTAGCATAATAGAGCGGTGTTTCCCGACCGACATATTGTTTCAGAAGCTGATCCAATTCTGCTTGAAAAGAAGGATCTGCTTGACTTTCTCTGTAGGCTTCTTCTAATTCTAAAACTGCTGTCATCAAGGTTTCAGGGACAAATCGTCCCCCGAACCGCCCGTAAAATCCGTTTTGATCTGGTTGTTTATATGCCATACTTGACCCTTTCTATAAATCGTTTTATCTTTTCTTGATCTTTTTTCCCATTTGTCTCGACCCCACTGGATACATCCACCGCATAAGGATGAAAGAAGCGAATGGCATCTGCTACATTGTCTTCCGTCAAGCCCCCTGCAATAAAGAAGGGCTTTGTGAAGTTTTGGGTTTCGAGTTCTTGCCAGTCAAAGGTCTGCCCACTTCCTGCTACAGGAGCATCAAAGAGCAGATAATCGGCACTGGTCTCAGAAAGAGCTGTATCTTTCCCCACTTGAACAGCGCGAATCGTTTGTTGGGGAAACTCTTGCAAGATGGTTTCATCCATCGGTCCATGCACTTGTATCAGGTCCAAGCCCACAACTTGGCAAGCCTTCTCCACTTCTTCTCTTTGTGGTGATACAAAAACACCGACTTTTTGAACCCCCTTTGGAATCCCTGTAGCCAACTCCCGGGCTTGCTCCAGCGTGACTTGCCGTTTGCTTGGTGCAAAGACAAAACCAATGTAGTCCGCACCAGCTTCAACAGCTGTCTGGACAGCTTCTGGAGTGGACAATCCGCAAATTTTAACCTTTGTCAATCTGCAACTCCTTTACTTTTTCAGCCACATTGTCTGCCTTCATGAGGGCTGTCCCAACGAGAATGCCATTAAAATAAGGAGCCAGCATACGCGCATCTGCTGCTGTGAAAATAGCAGACTCAGAGATGTAAACCGGTTCTTGTTCAAAGCTTGTCGCCAATTCAAGGCTAGTACGGAGATCTGTCTCAAAGGTCACCAAGTTGCGGTTATTGACCCCGATGATCTGAGCACCAATCCGGTGAGCAACCTCTAGTTCTGTCAGATTATGGGTCTCCACCAAGACCTCCAGGCCAAGATGGGTCGCAAACTCATAGAGTTCTTTCAGACGAGCCTCTGATAAGGCTGCAACTATCAACAAGATCACGGTCGCCCCTGCATTTCGCGCCCGAATCACTTGTTTTTCATCCACAATAAAATCTTTATTTAGGGTGGGGATACGCACCTGACTAGATATTTCCCGGAGATACTCGATACTGCCCTTGAAAAACACTTCATCGGTCAAGACAGAAATCATCACGGCCCCATTTTCTTCGTAAGTCTTAGCCTGCGCGACGATATCCACATCGACATGAATATCTCCCAGACTCGGGCTAGCCTTTTTCACTTCCGCAATGACCTGAAGCTTTTCTGGATGACTCTTTAGGTAATCATACAAGCGGTAGGTCTCGCGCAAAGGTTGGAGCTCCTCTTCCTTCATCGCAGCCACTTCCCGCGCCTTTTCCTTTAGAATCTTTGGCAAGAATTCTTGACTCATTTTTGATACTCCTGTAATAATCTCAATTTCTCAAGGGCAGCCCCACTAGCAATCACTTCACGTGCCAAGGCAATCCCCTCCTTGATAGAATCTACTTTGCCGTTGGCATAAAAACCAAGGCCAGCATTCAAGACAGTCACCTCTAAGAAGGGACTCGCTTCATTCTTCAAGACGCTGAGCAAAATTTCCGCATTGCGTTTGGCGTCTCCACCTCGTACTTGATCAATTTCAATGCACTCCATTCCTATATCTTCTGGTTGAAAACTGGATAAGGTAACCTGTCCATCTTCCAGAATAGCGAGCTGGGTTTTCCCATCAAGGCCTGCCTCGTCTAAACCTTGTGGACCACTCACCACCACTGCGCGTTTCCGACCCAAATTCTTTAGAATCTCCGCCGTACTTTCCAGCATATCTGGACGACTGGTTCCCAATAGCTGGGTTTCTAGAGGAATCGGATTGATAAGAGGACCGGTTAAGTTCATCACCGTTGGAACCCCTAGCGCCAAGCGAGCGGGCATAATATAGCGCATGCCAGGGTGCAGATTTTTGGCGAACAGAAAGACAATGCCCGCCTTTTCAAACACTCGTCCCAAATCTTCTGGACCCAAATCAAGGTTAATCCCTAGAGCTTCTAGCACATCCGCAGAACCAGATTTAGAAGAGATCGAACGATTTCCGTGTTTCGCCATCTTGATGCCACCACCAGCAAGAACGAAGGCAGCTGTTGTTGAAATATTGAAACTATAAGAACGATCACCCCCAGTTCCACAATTGTCCATCGCTCCTTGAACTTCTGTAGGAATAGCGACGGCATAGGCCTGCATCACTTTTGCAATAGCGGTCCGCTCTTCAACCGTTTCTCCCTTCATTTTGAGACCTAGAAGAAGGGCCGTCACCTGTGCTTCTGAAGTACGACCAGCAACGACTTCCTCCATGGCCGCTTCTAACTCTGCACTGGTTAGATCCATTCCTTCCGCTACTTTTGCAAGCACTTGTTTCATCTTCCGCTCCTTGACTAGTTTGACAAAATTTTCGATGGTCTTGATCCCATCTGGCGTTCCGATACTTTCTGGATGGTATTGAAAACCATAAATCGGTAAGCTGCGGTGTTGAATTCCCATAATCGCTTGATCATCCGTCGTCCGAGAGGTAATGACAAAATCCTCTGGCATGTCTTCAATCGTCAGCGAATGGTAGCGCATGACTGGGACTTCTTTTGCGACACCCGCGTATAGCGGAGAAGGAGCTTCTAGCTGGATCTGGCTTTGTTTGCCATGCATGACCTGTGGCGCCAATCCCAAGCGCCCTCCAAAAACTTCCGCAATCGCTTGATGTCCCAAGCAAATCCCCAAGATTGGTTTGATCCCTGTGAAATCTCGGATCATCTCCTCCATCTTGCCCGCATCCTTTGGCCAACCTGGACCTGGAGAAAAGACCAAGGCATCTGCTTCTTGGGCAACTTGGTACAAGTCCGGATCATCATTTCGAAGCACCTGGACCTCATCAAATTTTCCGATATACTGTGCTAAATTATAGGTAAATGAATCGTAATTATCGACTAATAAAATCATCCTTCTTCTCCAATCCTTGTCATCGATTTTGCCTTATTGACGGTTTCTTGGTATTCATTTTCAGCGATCGAATCATAAACGATTCCTGCTCCAGCCTGCACATAAGCCTTCTTATTTTTGAGGATCATGGTTCGAATCGCAATAGCAAAATCGAGATCCCCCGTCACAGAGAGATAGCCAATAGCCCCCGCATAGACGCCTCGTTTCTCTTTTTCTGCCTCATAGATTCGCTTCATGGCTCGAATCTTGGGAGCACCCGAAACGGTACCAGCTGGAAGAGTTGCCTTCAGAGCCTCAATAGAGGCTAGTCCAGGAAGTAATTGACCCTTGACCACACTCGTCAAGTGCATCACATAACGGAAGAACTCCACTTCCATATATTTGGTCACTTCAACCGACCCATTTTGAGCAATACGCCCAATATCGTTTCGCCCTAGATCCACCAACATCCGGTGCTCTGCGACTTCTTTTGGATCCCCTGCCAACTCAACTGCCAATTGCCGATCACTTTCTTCATCGAGCCCTCTGGGACGCGTGCCCGCAATGGGATTGGTTGTCACCACTCGGTCCTTGACCGACACCAGACTTTCTGGACTAGCACCGATAATTTGGTACTCCCCAAAATCATAAAAGTAGAGATAATTCGAAGGGTTGGTCACGCGCAAATTGCGGTAATAATCTAGTGGTTTTCCTGAAAAATCAGCTGAAAAACGTTGACTAAGCACGCATTGGAACATATCTCCTTTTCGAATATAGTCCCGCGCTAGAGCCACCATTTCCTCAAACTCTTTTTGCTCCAAATGATTGTGGAAATGAAGCGCATGCAAATCCTTGTCCCGAAACTCTTCTTTTGCAGGTCTTGCCAACTGTGCTAATACTTGCTCCAAGCTCGACGCTTGCTCTGCTTCACTCCGTCCACTATAAAGGTTCTCTTCCACCACATAGACCTTTTCCTTTTTGTGATCAAAAATCACATAGCTCTCATATAAGAAAAAGTGGAGATCTGGTGTGCCGATCGTATCTTCCGGAATGGAACCAATGTTCTCATAGAGGCCAATCAAGTCATAGCCGACAAATCCAATCGCCCCACCGTTAAAAGGAAGCTCTTCGGAAGTTTTCGTTTTGACCGTGATGCGATTCAAAAAGTCCAAAGGATCCTCTTCAACAATTTGATCATTGTAATAGAGGACACCATTTTCAAACTTGACTTCACTGACCGGCCGATAGGCTACAATTGAAAAACGCGCATTCTCTTTTTCACGAGGGATCGACTCCAAGATCATTTTATGGGGCGCATCCAAACGCATATAAGCCAAAATTGGACTCAACACATCAGCAGATAAAACTTTTTTCATATCAGAAACCTCTCTTTTAGAACTCTTTTATTCTAATGAATTCAACCGCACCCTACTTCGCTTGCTAAGGCGATTAAGGTTATCCCATCGCTCTGTTTGCGCTTTGGGATCAATGTGCCTAAGCTCGCTTCGCTTGCTAAGGCACATAGAAAAGCCCTCACACAAAAACTGTGTGAGGGCGTAGTGTCCGCGGTGCCACCTCTTTTATAGGGAAAAATAGCTGGTCTTTCCCTACATCTCTATCTCCTCTATCAAGGAGTTGCACGGTAAGGGGTGCCAACCGAATTCACATGGGTTAGAATTCATTAATCATAACAGTCCAATTTTCATCAGTCGCTATTGCTTGTTCACAATTCCCACAAGCTCCCTGAAAATAGCTGACTCATTACTTTTCTGTTGCTACCATTATAACCCTTTTTCTTAGAAAGTCAATAAAATTTTTAGTCTTTTTTTATACTTTTTTCTACACTAATTTAATAAAATCAGCTCAAAGAGCCCTAGTGGCTCGTCCTTTTTATCCCAACAATAGGATACTCAACAAAGCCAAAATTGCAGGACCACCTTGGGTCAAGATAATCTTTTTATTGGCTGTCATCGCACCGTAGGCCGCAGTTCCAATAATAAAAAGCACAAAAATCGTAACAACTTCACTATTTTTAGAGACAAACAATCCATACAAGAGGAACACCCCAATCAAGGCATTGTATATCCCTTGATTCTTAAATAAAGAGGTCACAGATGGGCGAGCGAGTTCTTCTTTATCCATGTTGAAAACCCGACTTGTGGTATCAGATGTGGTTCTGATGCTCTCCAAATAAAAAATATACAAATGCTCCAGTGCAGCAAGACTTGCTAAAATAATCGTCAGTAATGACATCGTAGATTCTCCTTTTTATTCAACTGTTATTTGTTCAATGCCAGATACTAATTTGTCCAGCAGGTAAGAAAATTGCTCTTGTTCTTGAGCAGTCAAAATCCGACTCATCTGTTCTTTCACCGCCACATGATAGCAAGGGGGATGTTTGACCAAACGATTATAGGCCGTATCCGTCAAATGAATTAAGATTTCCCGCTGGTTTTTTGGATTTCGACTCCGATGGACAAATCCTTCCTTTTCTAATATTTTGAAATGCCGGGTTAAAGCCGCTGGATCAATCCGCAAGCGCTCCTGAACCGCGATCTGATTACAAGGTGCTTGTTCTAATAAATCCTGCAAAATTTGATAACGTGTTAAGCTAATCCCTAGGCGCTTTTCAAAAAGTTGCGTAGTTGATTGATCTGCCAAGCGTAGTTGGTAGAGCAAATCATTCATTTCTGCCATATTCCTTCTCCTTATTATTTTTGATAAATCAATAATTGACTAATCAATTATAAAATATTTCATATCCTCTTGCAAGGAAAAGAGCTTGCACTGTTTTTTCGCACAAAAAAAAGCCGCCTGATTTGGCGACTCTTAGGGAGATTATTATGAAAAAGAAAAGTTTTAGGATTTTTCTAAACAAAGTTAGGAGGTCTTTGTTTATGCTTCTATTATAGCGGACATTTCTTAAAGAAAGCTTACGACTTTATTTCAAAATGAAAACAAATTCTTTACAGATTCTTTTCAGCGTTTAAAATACCTGGAATATCTAGTAAGGTGTTCATCTGATGATTGCCTTGATAGTCAGACGTCAAGAAATTGATACTCTGAATCTGGCTATTTCTTGCAAAGTCAATATCCAGGCTCCGATCCCCAATATAGTAGGTATTTTCTGGTTCCAACCCGTACTTCTCCATCAGATACATGGCAGCTTCTGGATCAGGCTTGCGGGCAAAACCACTTTGACTGGTCAAAATCTCTGTAAAAAAAGATTCCAAGCCCAAGTCCCGCAGGATGACAAAGGCATTTTCTCCCTTATGGGTATAGACAAACTGCTCAATTCCAGCTTCTTGTCCCCAGGATAGGACATCACGCGCCCCATCCATCAGAAGGACCTGGGCATTTTTCTCCGCTAGACTTTCAGCTCGGCGATGATTCAAGTCGGACACATCCAGTTGATACTCCTCCGCCACCGCTACTAAAAGATCTTGAACCGAATGCTTC
>NZ_JAJNSA010000054.1:0-16091 GCF_027497875.1 Streptococcus sp. SM3
CGTAAGCTTTGATCTTAGTAGAATCAAGTTCCAACTTAGCTTCATCGTAGTCATCTGAGATTCCTACTGATTGGATGTTGTCCTTGTTAGATGCGTCGAATTTAGTTGTATCCAACCATACTTGGTAAATCAACTTATCGCCACGTTTAACAGTCTTGGTATTCAAGTTTTGAGCTTCGTTGTTTGATGCATTGTCCGCATATGGGTTCGCATTTGTATCTGCGTACTTGTCTGCCAACTCTTTATCGTCATCAACGAGCTTGTCACCTGTGATATCGAATTTCTCTTCAGAAACAACATATTTCTCTGGTTGGAATTTAGGTTCTTCTGGAGGACGAACAGTATTGTTGAACTCTTTATCAGCGATTGCTCCTACAGTTGCTACAAGGGCTTTAGCCGTACCATTGTGTGATACTGTGATTGCTACAGTAGCTTTCATTGTATCGTAAGCAACAGTTGCGTCTGTTCCCTTCACTTCTTCTACAGTGTAGTTATGTACGCCTTCTTCGCCCTTCTTGAAGCTGAGTGGTGAGAATGCAACATTACCAGCCGCATCGTTGCTTACTGTTTCGACAACTTTACCTGATGCGTCTTTAAGCACGAAGCTGAATTCGTTAGCTTTAAGTTCACGACCTTCCAAACGTTTCGTGAAGTTGAATCCTACTTCAACTGGAACGTTGTTAACACGTTTTTCAGTTGGTTTGTTTGGTTTTTCAACAGTCTTGCTTACTGGGTTGTAGTAGTTTACTACTTGAGCCGCAGTATTTTCGATGTCTGCACCACCAGGAACATCGTTCTTAACAGTTGCTGGAATATCAAACTTGTAGTAACGTCCGAATTCGAATTTAGTTGTGTCAATGATTTGTGTGTTTTCAGCGTCGCCAAGTGACTTAGTGAAGCCATCTTTAAGGGTTGCAGTAATCACACCATTGTTCACAGCGATATCGAATTTATCTGTTACTTCTGCGCCTGTTACTGAATCGTAAGCTTTGATCTTAGTAGAATCAAGTTCCAACTTAGCTTCATCGTAGTCATCTGAGATTCCTACTGATTGGATGTTGTCCTTGTTAGATGCGTCGAATTTAGTTGTATCCAACCATACTTGGTAGTAGATCTTTTCGCCGCGTTTAACAGTCTTGGTATTGATGTTTTCTGCTTCGTTGTTTGAAGTTCCATCTACATATGGATCTGTATTTGTTTCACCATATTTATCAGTCAACTCGGCATCATCGTCAAGAAGCTTGTTATCAGTGATAGAGAATTTCGCTGTATTTAATACGTATTTCTCTGGTTGGAACTTAGGTTCTTCTGGAGGAGTCACACGGTTGTTAAATTCTTTATCCGCAATGTCGCCAACTTTCGCGATCAGAACTTTAGCTGTTCCGTCGTGTGATACAGTGACTGTTACATTCGCTTTCATTGTGTCGTATGTAACGGTTGCGTCTGAGCCTTTAACTTCTTCTACAGTGTAGTTGTGAACACCTTCGTCACCCTTCTTGAATGACATAGCTGAGAACTTAACGTTACCAGATGCATCGTTGCTTACAGTTTCAAGAGTCTTACCTTCTGAATCTTTAAGCACGAAGCTGAATTCGTTGGCTTTAAGTTCACGGCCTTCCAAGCGTTTTGTGAAGTTGAATTCTACTTCAACTGGAACGTTGTTTACACGTTTTTCAGTTGGTTTGCTTGGTTTTTCAACTTTCTTAGTTGTTGGGTTGTAGTAGTTTACAACTTGAGCCGCAGTATTTTCAATATCTACACCACTAGGTACATCAGCTTTCACTGTTGTTGGGATGTCGAACTTATAGTAACGTCCAAATGCGAATTTAGTTGTGTCGATAACTTGAGTGTTGTCCGCATCGCCAAGTGACTTAGTGAAGCCATCTTTAAGGGTTGCAGTAATCACACCGTTGTTCACAGCGATATCGAATTTATCTGTTACTTCTGCGCCTGTTACTGAATCGTAAGCTTTGATCTTAGTAGAATCAAGTTCCAACTTAGCTTCATCGTAGTCATCTGAGATTCCTACTGATTGGATGTTGTCCTTGTTAGCTGCGTCGAATTTAGTTGTATCCAACCATACTTGGTAAACCAACTTGTCGCCACGGTTAACAGTCTTCGTATTGATGTTTTCAGCTTCGTTGTTTGCAGTACCATCCACATATGGGTTGGCATTTGTATCTGCGTACTTGTCAGCCAATTCAGAATCATCATCAAGAAGTTTGTTATCAGTGATTGAGAATTTCTCTGCATTCAATACATACTTCTCTGGTTGGAACTTAGGTTCTTCTGGAGGAGTGACACGGTTGTTAAACTCTTTATCAGCAGCATCTGTTACATTCGCTACGATTGCTTTAGCTGTACCGTCGTGAGAAACCACAACTTTCACAGTTGCAACCATTGGGTCGTAAGAAACGGTGCTATCTGTACCACGAACTTCTTCTACAGTGTAGTTGTATGTCTTACCAAGATCATCTTTACCAAACTTAAGTTGAGTGAAGTTAACCTTACCAGTCGCATCATTCTTCACTGTTTCGACAACATTGCCATCTTTCTTAAGAACGAATGTGAATTCTTGATCTTTCAATTGACGACCTTCAAGAGATTTCGTGAATTTAAGATCAAGTGGAACTGGAACACTGTTGACACGTTTTTCAGTTGGTTTGTTTGGTTTTTCAACTGTCTTGCTTACTGGGTTGTAGTAGTTAACGACTTGTGCTGCTTTGTTTTCAATATCGGCACCAGCTGCGACATCGTCTTTCACTGTTGCTGGGATATCAAATTTATAGTAGCGTCCAAATTCGAACTTAGTAGTATCAATGATTTGAGTGTTTTCAGCGTCGCCAAGTGACTTAGTGAAGCCTGCTTTCAGGTTCGCTGTCAGAACACCGTTGTTATCAGAGATATCGAATTTAGTCGTAACATCTGCGCCAGTAACTGAATCGTAAACCTTGATATCTGAAGCATTAACAGTCAATTTATCCTTGTCGTAGTTATCTGTGATTCCTACTGTTTGGATATTGTCTTTGTTGCTTGCGTCAAACTTAGTTGTATCCAACCATACTTGGTAGTAAAGTTTAGATCCACGTTCAACTGTCTTAGTATTCAAGTTTTCAGCTTCATTGTTGTCAGTTTTATCGACATATGGGTTTGTATTTGTTTCACCATATTTATCTGTCAATTCAGAATCGTCATCAACGAGCTTCGTACCTGTAATATCGAATTTCGCTTTAGAAACAACGTATTTCTCTGGTTGGAACTTAGGTTCTGTTGGAGGAGTTACCTTGTTGTTGAATTCTTTATCGGCAGGATCTGTCACGTTTGTGATCAAGGCTTTCGCAGTACCATCATGACTTACTTTAACAGTTACAACTGCAGCCATTTCATCGTAAGTGACAGTTGAATCTGTACCCTTAACCTCTGTTACAGTGTAAGTGTACGTACCTTCTTGACCCTTCTGGTATTTAAGGGCAGTGACAGTTTTACCAGCTTTGTTTGTGTAGTCAACTGGAGTGAACTTGAAGTTACCGTCTGCGTCGTTGGTTGCAGTCGCAATCACAACATTGTCGCTGTCTTTCAACTCGAATGTGAATTCGTTAGCTTTAAGCTCACGACCTTCCAATTTCTTAGTGAAGTTAAATTCAACTGAGATTGGAACATTGTTGACACGTTTTTCAGTTGGTTTTTCAGGTTTTTCAACTTTCTTAGTCGTTGGGTTGTAGTAGTTTACAACTTGAGCCGCAGTATTTTCGATATCCGCACCAGCTACCACATCGTCTTTCACTGTTGTTGGGATGTCGAACTTGTAGTAACGTCCAAATGCGAATTTAGTTGTGTCGATCACTTGTGTGTTTTCTGCATCGCCAAGTGACTTCGTGAAGCCAGCTTTCAAGTTAGCTGTCACAATACCGTTATTAATAGCGATATCGAATTTGTTAGTAACATCAGCACCAGTGACTGAATCGTAAGCCTTGATTTCAGATGCAGTAACATTCAACTTAGTTTCGTCGAAGTCATCTGAGATTCCTACTGATTGGATGTTTTCTTTGTTTGTGTCAGAGAATTTAGTTGTATCCAACCATACTTGGTAGTAGAGTTTAGATCCACGTTCAACTGTCTTAGTATTCAAGTTTTCAGCTTCATTGTTGTCAGTTTTATCGACATATGGGTTTGTATTTGTTTCACCATATTTATCTGTCAATTCAGAATCGTCATCAACGAGCTTAGTACCTGTGATATCGAATTTCGCTTTAGAAACAACGTATTTCTCTGGTTGGAACTTAGGTTCTGTTGGAGGAGTTACACGGTTGTTGAACTCTTTATCAGCGATTTCGCCAAGCTTAGCCACTAAAACTTTAGCTGTACCTTTGTGTTCAACAGTGATAGCTACAGTTGCTTTCATTGTGTCGTATGTCACAGTAGCATCTGTTCCTGCAACTTCTTCAACAGTGTAGTTGTGAACGCCTTCTTCACCCTTCTTGAATGTAAGAGCTGAGAACTTCACATTACCATCTTTATCGTTGCTTACAGTTTCAACAACTTTACCTGTTGAATCTTTCAATACGAAGCTGAATTCGTTAGCTTTAAGCTCACGACCTTCCAAACGTTTAGTGAAGTTGAATTCCACTTCAACTGGAACGTTATTTACACGTTTTTCAGTTGGTTTGCTTGGTTTTTCAACAGTTTTGCTTACAGGGTTGTAGTAGTTGACTACTTGAGCTGCAGTATTTTCGATGTCTGATCCACCTGGTACATCAGCTTTAACTGTTGCTGGGATATCAAATTTGTAGTAACGTCCAAAGGCGAATTTAGTTGTGTCAATGATTTGAGTGTTTTCTGCATCGCCAAGTGACTTCGTGAAGCCAGCTTTAAGAGTTGCAGTCATCACACCATTTTCAACCTTGATGTCGAATTTGTTTGTTACATCGTCACCAGTTACTGAGTCATATGCTTTGATTGCTGAACCATCTACATCAACTTTTGTTTCATCGAAGTCATCAGTGATTCCTACTGATTGAACGTTTTCTTTGTTAGTTGCTGAGAATTTAGTTGTATCCAACCATACTTGATAGTAGAGTTTATCTCCGCGGTTAACAGTCTTCGTATTGATGTTTTCTGCTTCATTGTTGTTTGTTTTATCAACATATGGATCAGTATTTGTTTCACCATATTTATCAGTCAACTCAGCATCATCATCAAGAAGTTTGTTATCAGTGATTGAGTATTTAGCTGTATTCAATACATACTTCTCTGGTTGGAACTTAGGTTCTGTTGGAGGTGTTACGGTATTGTTGAACTCTTTGTCAGCTGGTTCAGTTACGTTAGCAACCAATGCTTTAGCTGTACCGTCGTGAGATACTGTTACAGTTACTTCTGCCTTCATTGTATCGTAAGTGACAGTTGCGTCTGTACCTTTCACCTCTGTTACAGAGTAAGTGTACGTACCTTCTTGACCCTTCTTGTATTTAAGGGCAGTGACTTTTTCACCAGCTTTATTTGTGTACTCTACTGGAGAAAATTTAATCTTACCATCTGCATCGTTGGTTGCCGTTGCGATCACAACATTGTCGCTATCTTTCAACTCAAATGTAAATTCGCCAGCTGTTAGCGCACGACCTTCCAAACGTTTTGTGAAGTTGAACTCTGCAGTGATTGGTACACTGTTCACACGTTTTTGAGTTGGTTTTTCTGGAGTTTCAACAGATTTGCTTACTGGGTTGTAAACGTGAACGATTTGGTTGGCTTTGTTCTCGATGTCTACCCCACCTGCAACGTCTGCTTTAACAGTCGCTGGGATATCGAATTTATAGTAGCGACCAAATGCAAATTTAGTTGTGTCAATAACTTGAGTGTTATCAGCATCACCTAAAGATTTGTTCATAGAAGCTTTAGATGTCGCTGTAATGACTCCGTTAGCTACTGTAATATCAAATTTAGATGTTACATCAACTCCTGTTACACTATCGTATGCTTTAATATCAGCAGAGTTAACAGTTAATTTGTCTGCATCGTAAGTATCAGAGATACCAACAGATTGGATGTTGTTTTTGTCAGTGAAGTTTTTAGTATCTAACCATACTTGGTAAACTAATTTATCACCACGTTCAACAGTCTTCGTATTGATGTTTTCTGCTTCATTGTTCTTGACTTGATCAGCATATGGATTTGCATTTGTTTCTGTGTACTCATCCTGAAGCTCATCGTCATCGTCCATTAATTTTGTACCTGTTAGGTCAAATTTTTCTTTGTTAAGTACAAATTTTTCTGGTTGGAACTCAGGTGTTTCCGGAGGAGTGATCTTGTTGTTAAACTCTTTATCCGCTGTTCCATCAGTAGCATTACCATTCGCATCTACCCCACCTGTTGATGATACGTTGGTTACAGTTGTAAGAGCATGACCATTCTTAGCAACTTTAATAGTGATAGTTGCTTTCATCTTATCGTAAGTCATACCAAGCTCTTTGTTGGCTGGGATTACTTCTTCTACTGTATAAGTATGAGTACCTACTTTAGTATTATCAAATGAAATTTCTGAAAATGTTACAGTTCCGTCTTTTTTGTTAGCTACCGTTTCAACTTCTTGTCCGTTTGCATCTTTAAGAACGAATTTGAATTCGCCGTCTTTCAGTTCACGTCCAGCCAATTTCTTAGTGAAGTCAAACTTTGTCTTAACTGGTGCTACAACATAGTTGTTGAACTCTGTATCTTCAGGCATTGTAACAGCTGCGCTCAAGATACCTGTTTGAGTATTTTTCGTAACGTTAACTGTTACGACTGCATTCATATTATCGTAGTCGATGTTTGTATCTGTTCCAGCTACTTCACGCACAGTATAAGTGTGTGAACCTTCTTTATCGTAAGAAATCGCGTCGAATTGGATGGTTCCATCAGCCGCATTTTTCTTCGTTTGGATCACATTGCCATTTTCAAGCAATTCGAATGTGAAGGCATCCTTCGTGAGCTCTTTCCCTTCCAATTTCTTAGTGAACTTGAATTGAGCTTGTGTAGCAACAGGTGTGAAGGTATTGTTGAACTCTGTATCTGATGGAAGAGTGTTTGTTGCTTTAAGAACGTGACCTTCCTTAGTAACAGTGATTGTTACTTCAGCCTTCATTGGGTCATATTGCATACCAGCTTCAGAACCACGAACTTCTTCAACAGTGTACTTGTGAGTACCAACTTGTGCATTTGTGAATGTCAAATCGTCAAAGGCTACAACACCTGCCTTAGTATTAGTCTTAGTTTGAAGAACAGTTCCGTTGGCATCTTTCAATTGGAAACTGAATTCGCCGTCTTTAAGTTCACGTCCAGCTAATTTTTTACTGAAGTCAAACTTAGTCTTAACTGGTGCTACAACATAGTTGTTGAAGATTTTATCATCATCACTTGATTTGAATCCACCTTCAGCACGGTATTTAACTGCAGCTTCTAAGTCACCTTTAGAGTTCTCCGTTACAGTAACAGTCATCGTAACTGTCATTGCATCGTAGTCAACGTTTGTATCAGAACCCTTTTGTTCAGTGATTTTGTATTTATATGTGCCAACTTTAGTAAAGGTAAGCTTGCTAAATGTCGCTTTGCCGTCCTTGTTAGTAACAGTTTCTTCGTGTTTATCAGAACTGCTTTTCTCTTCTGTTAACTTGAATGTGAACTCGCCATCTTTTAATACACGTCCTTCAAGTTGTTTTTCAACTTCTGGAGTAACTGTTACAGGTTCTTGTTTCACATAGTAGTAAATAGGTTGTTTGTACGGTGTCAAAGTGTTGAGCAAGTCAACGTTGGTACCGATACCTCCTACCCCACGTTCCAATTGTGAGTTAGCTGAACCGTGTCCAATTCCATCTCCTAAGAATGGTACGAATACAGTATGATATGGTGTATATCCTGAAGCTTTTTGGAAGTCAAATTCAACTTCTTTACCGTTAGGATATTGTGTAACTGCACCTGTTTTTTCATTAGTTTCAGTATATGAAATTGTTCTAAGAGGTGATTTTTTAACAACTAAGTCCTGTGAATTCCATTCACCTGGTTTAATCGGCTTAGTTTCTGCTAGCAACATATAGCCATCGGTACTTAATGAACCATCAGAACGTTTGCTTTGTTGTCTTGGATCTAGCAAGTAAACACGAATAACGACTGAACCGTCTTCTCCAACAACTTCTTTGATACGTTTGATACCGTAACGGTCCGCATCCATGAATTTCGTACCAACGGTGTAAGGACGACTTACAGTACCTGATTGATCATTTGCGTCAGCAGTTTGGTAAAGTTTGTATCCATCAAATTGACGTTCGCCAGATGCTGTGAAACGTTGTCCTTCTTCAGCTTTAAGAGTGTATCTAGCTAACTCAACTTCATTACCATTTTCTTTATAATCTTGAACAGTTTTATCCGTTTTATTGGCGTTAAATGTTGGATTGTTTTTATCAACTACTTTATAGTAAGTTGTTTTATTAATTGTTACTGGTATTTTAGCGTTTGAATCAGTAATTGTACGACCATTGTAAGCTGGTTCAACAACGTTGATAATATCAGTTGTAGTACGAGCGTTATAAACCGCAGTATAAAGTGCTTGCTCTGCAGGCGTAAGTTGGTGCCCCGCAGCTACTAAGTCTGTGATACTCTTTCCAACTTCATAACCATTTTGAATAAATGGTTGAGCTACTTTACCTTTTTCACCAGTACCTGCTTGATAATCAACTTGGAAAGTTAATTGGCTATTAGACGCTGCCGTAGTAGTCGTAAACTTTTGAACACCACTAGAAGCGGTAATAGTTCTTGTTTCTACTACACTACCAGTATTTTTGTCGAGCAATTCAACAGTTGTATCGGTAGAGTCATCAAATCTCTTATAGGCACGCGCATAATATTTTGTACCATAACGTTCATTGAACTTAGTGAGATCCCAAATAGCATAAGTATAGTAGTCGCCTTCTTTAGCAGCATATCCTGATGGTACTGTTTGTGAACGAACACTTGCACCATTTGGATCCGTCATCTCAGGTGTAGCAACTTCACCGTCTTTTAAGAAAGTTGCTACAGCAACCGGCTCGTTATTGTGGTCTGTAGCGGCACGACGGTTACGACGGCTGCTTCTTGTTGCCAAAGCTCCACCGTTAGTCATATCAGTTGCTGCACGGTCAAGTACTGCGCTACTAACTTCAGCTGCTGCTTGATCTGCTTTAGGAGCTTCAGTACCACGAAGTAAGGTTGCTTGCACTTTAGGTTTGAGGGCCACTGTTGGTGTTGCAGCTTCACTTGCGCTTGCTGTTTCTGAGCTTTCGCTAGTTGCAGCGCTTGTAGAAGCAACTGGTTTTGCAGCTTCTGACGCAGCACTGTGCGCTTGGCTCTTTTCATCAGCTTTTTTTGCTTCTGATGTAGCAGTTGCTTTCGGTGCTTCAGCTTTAGGAGCTGGTTGTGCTGCTTCTTCGGCTTTAGCTGGTTTTACAGTTTCTTCAGCTTTCGGAGCTGGTTGTGCAGTTTCCTCAGCTTTTTCTGCTGCTTTGTTAGCCTCAGATTGTGCTTTGACTTCCTGCGCAGCAACTGTATCTACTTGATTGACATTTGTTGCTGGAACTTCATAAGAAGCTTCAGGAGAAGAGGCAGCTGTTGCAGTTGCTACTGTGCTATCAGATGCAGACTCCGTCGAAGCTGACGTCGATGCATCTGAAGAGGCAGTTGTTTCAGCCGCAGAAGCCGTATTGGCACCTGCAGCGAAAAGAGCTGTCCCTAAGAGAACAGAACAAACACCAATGCTATACTTCCGCAAGGAAAAACGCTGGCGTCTATTAAAAATATCCTTCATTTGATAGGATCTCCTTTTTCATATTTCATGATTCCATGATACAAATAAAATTGTAACACGATCGACACAGAGAATCAATATGTCGAAATAAATATGTCATAATTCTGTAAAAATGTCATAGTTTACCACGATTTTTTAATCATTTTGTCACATTTTTTCCTAGCCGGTTCATTTTTTTACACCAGTAAAAAAGAGTTCAAGAAAACAAAGTCCTTTTGTTTTCTTGAACTCTTCTATTTTATTTCACTTCGGAGATCAATCCGGTATCCACATCATACACAGCTCCTGAGATAATGACATCCTCTGGAATCAAAGGGGAATTCTTGAGAAGCTCCATATCCTCGCGAACGCTCTCTTTAATATCTTGAAAGGGGAGAAAATCGCGCTCTCCAACATCTACTCCCAGTTCTTTCTTTAAATGTTCCCGGAAACCTTCGTTTTCAAAGGTTTGTGCGCCACAGTCTGTATGGTGCAAGACAACAATTTCACGGGTTCCCATTTGCTGCTGGGAAATGACCAAGGAGCGGATCATGTCATCGGTCACGCGCCCTCCAGCATTCCTCAAAATATGGGCATCTCCAAGAGCTAAACCCAGTGCTGGTGCCACGTGAAGGCGAGAATCCATACAGGTCACGATGGCAACTTGTGTTTTCGGCTTAATCGGCAGACGGAGGTCTCCATGTAGAGCCACATAAGCTTGGTTGGCTGTTAAAAAATTATCAAAATAAGACATGGTCTCTCCTTTATTCCTTTGAATGTCAAATCATCTATTATTTTATCATATTCCCTTCTTTCTGTCAGGTGCTATCTGCTCATATTTGTCACATCGGAAAAAGAGAGTGGGACTAAAATCGGTCATTCGTTAGAATTCGATTTTGTCGTCCCACCTCCGCACAGTTGAGTAGGGCTGTAAAAGCTGATGAAATCAGCGTAGTACACATAATCACTGCGTCTTGCTCGACAATCCAAAGACAATTGAGAGGCTAGGACTTTTGTCCCAGCCTCTTTTCTTCTATCAAAATACTTTCTTCAAGACTTCAGCTAGTGTAGTCACACCGACCACTTGGATACCTGATGGTGTCGTGATCCCCGTCAGAGAATTTTTAGGTACATAAATCTTGGTGAAACCGAGCTTAGCAGCTTCATTGATCCGTTGTTCGATCCGATTGACTCGGCGGACTTCTCCGGTCAAGCCCAACTCTCCAACGAAACACTCTTGCGGGTTGGTTGGCTTGTCCTTGTAGCTCGAGGCAATGGCAACTGCAACCGCTAGGTCGATAGCCGGCTCATCCAACTTGACACCACCTGCAGACTTGAGGTAGGCATCCTGATTTTGAAGGAGCAAACCCGCTCGTTTTTCTAGCACCGCCATGATGAGACTAGCTCGATTGAAATCAAGCCCCGTTGTCGTCCGCTTGGCATTTCCAAACATGGTCGGTGTCACCAATGCCTGCACTTCAGCTAGAATCGGACGGGTCCCTTCCATAGTGACAACGATGGACGATCCAGTCGCCCCATCCAGGCGCTCTTCTAGAAAGACCTGGCTCGGATTAAGGACCTCGACCAGGCCACCTGACTGCATCTCAAAGATCCCAATCTCATTTGTTGAGCCAAAGCGGTTTTTGACCGCTCTCAGGATCCGGAAGGTGTGGTGGCGCTCGCCTTCAAAGTAGAGCACCGTATCCACCATGTGCTCCAACATACGCGGGCCTGCCAAGGTTCCTTCCTTTGTTACGTGCCCAACGATAAAGATGGCAATGTTATTAGTCTTAGCCAGCTGCATGAGCTCTGCCGTTACTTCCCGCACCTGAGAAACCGATCCTTGTACCCCTGAAATCTCAGGAGACATAATGGTCTGGATCGAGTCGATAATGAGAAAGTTTGGCTGGATGCGCTCCACTTCTGCTCGCACGCTCTGCATATTGGTCTCAGCATAGAGATAAAACTCACTGTCGATATCCCCCAAGCGCTCTGCACGGAGTTTGATTTGCTGAGCAGACTCCTCCCCACTGACGTAGAGAACCGTTCCCACTTGAGATAACTGAGTTGATACTTGTAACAGTAGGGTTGATTTTCCAATACCTGGATCTCCCCCGATGAGGACGAGACTCCCTGGGACGACACCGCCTCCAAGGACGCGGTTGAATTCCTCCATATCAGTCTTGGTCCGATGGACATTGATAGAGGTCACATCCGCCAGTTTCATGGGTTTGGTCTTTTCACCTGTCAAGGACACCCGGGCATTCTTAACTTCTGCAACTTCGACCTCCTCGACAAAAGAAGACCAAGACCCACAGTTAGGACAGCGCCCTAGGTATTTGGGTGAATTGTAGGCACAATTTTGACAAATAAAAGTCGTTTTTTTCTTTGCGATGATAAACCTCTTTCTAAATCTCTATCTCACACTCAATCACTTGGCAAAAATCAATGGTTTCATTTGGTACAAATTGACGCATGAGCATACGATGGGTAACCACTACAAGCTTTTGATAGTCTCGGTACTTGGCCAAACTTTCAATAAAGCGAGCTCTCATATCCTCAGCGGTTTCATACTGAATTGGGCTATCCGGAAGGAGCTTCCCATTATTTTCTAGAAACAGAGTCCGAGCTGTTTCAAAATTCTCTATACCACTTTCGTAGACCTGCCATTCGTGCAATAAGGGTTCTACTTTCAAAGGTAGGCCCGTAGCACAAGCCAGATAAGAAGCTGTTTCTAAAGCTCGCGTTACTGCTGAAGCTACTAGCAGATCAGCTGATTGGAACAAGGGGTTTTGGCAAAGATCCTGAGCCTGTTTCCTTCCCTTCTCAGATAAGGGAGCTAGATCCATTCCAAATCCGGAATAAGCACGCTCCTCTAACACACGATAATCTGGCTCCCCATGACGGACAAAGATAATCTTCATCTTAGTGCCTTGTTCACCCGTCAAGGATACCCGTGCATTCTTAACTTCTGCAACCTCTACCTCCTCGACAAAGGAAGACCAAGAACCACAGTTAGGACAGCGCCCTAGGTATTTGGGTGAATTGTAGGCACAATTTTGACAAATAAATGTCGTTTTTTTCTTTGCGATGATAAACCTCTTTCTATATCTCTATCTCACATTCAATCACTTGGCAAAAATCAATCTTCTCATTTGGCACAAACTGGCGCATGAGCATTCCGTGAGTTACAATGATAATAGTTTTATAATTTTTATATTTTTCCAAAGCTCTTAAAAAACGATGACGCATCTCTAGATCAGTTTCATAGCGATAAGGAGAATCTTCAGATAAACCTCCTTGATGTTTTAGATAATATTCATGAGCTACCAATACACTAGTTAAATCAGAGTTAGTGCCATCTAAGTCTGGACGCCACTCATGAAAAAACGGCTCCACAAATAAGTCCAATCCTGTTTCAACTGCTATATAATGTGCTGTTTCTAAAGCCCTCGTCACAGACGATGAAATAATAATCTCTGCCTTTCCAAAACATGTGGTTTTAGCAACTTCTTTTGCCAGACTGCGACCTTTTCCTGTCAATGGTGCTAAATCACGACCAAAACCGCTATAGAGTTGCGGATTTTCAAGTTTATCAAGCATACTATAATCCGGCTCCCCATGACGGACAAAGATAATCTTCATCTTAGTGCCCTGTTGACCCAAATCCACCGGTCCGTACGCCATCCGCCTCATCTCCATCTGCGATTAAAAATGGTGCAAAGACAGCCTGAACCACACGTTCTCCAACTTCAAGAACGACTTCCTGGTCGGTAATGTTTTTCATCTGAGCAAAGATATGGCCTTCATTCCCTGGATTACCATAGTAGTCGCCATCAATAACACCAACCGAGTTGATCAAGACCAGGCCTTTTTTGCGAGGGTTAGAGGAACGGTCGTAGAGATAGAGCACCTCACCCGCTTGCATATAAGCCTTGACCCCAGTTGGGACGAGGACGATTTCTCCTGGTGCAATGATCGTGCGTTCTGCCACTTTTAAGTCATAGCCGGCCGCATGCGCTGTCTCCCGTTTTGGCAGCAAGTCCTGGTTGGTATAGCTTGATACAAGTTCAAATCCACGAATTTTTGTCATCATCATTCCTCTTTTATTCTAAATTGTTTCTATCTCTTCTATTATACCATCACTTTGCCCTAGCGTCTCCTCAATTCTACTATTCGTATTCTTTCAATAAAAACTTACTTTTCCGTCCTTCTTTTTTGTAAATCGGTTGGTATTTTCATGGTTGTTTTCTGAAAGAGAACAAAAATTGATGAAATCTCTTAAAAGTTCGTAATTCCTGCCTCATTTCATCAATTTTAGCTTGAAGCTACTCATTATTTTTGCTATAATTCCCTGTGTAGGGAATAATTTTAAAAGTAAAATGTTTTACCCTATAAAATTATTTTATGGAGGTCGTGTCTCAGCACTCAATTCTTATTACCAACAGATAGGATTTGGACGTTCCTATCTTTAAGAGTAATCAGGCATTGATAACTAGGCACTAATTTTTTATGAAAAGGGAAGATAAGATGAAGAATAGAAATATTAAAATTTTCTCATTTGTCCTTTGTTTAGTGGCCATGCTTTTCGCTTTAGGTCTAAATCGCACTTCAGCAGAAACTCCTGGAGTGACCGTTAGCGGAAAATTGGTCGATACGATCAAAAATATCAAAGTTACCAATAATGAAGGTGGCAACCTTGATTGGGAATTAGGACAATGGGCAACATTCCGTATCAATGCTGAGTTCGACTTGGCTGGTAAGGATGTCAAAGCAGGTGACACAACGGATATCACTGTTCCAGATGCTTTGATTATTACATCACAAAGCTTTGATATTAAAGATGATGAGACCAATGAAGTCATTGCTCATGCAACAGTGGATAAGGATAATAAAAAGATTTCATTAACTTATACGGATTATGCGGAGAAACATTCAGATACACATGGTAAATTTTATTTCTACGCTCGTATCGACTTCAAGAAGCACCCTCAACAAGGAGAAATTCCGGTTGAAGTGACGGTTAACAACAAAACAACAATTGGTGGTAAAGTTTCATTTACTGGTGTTGGTGATGGTAACCCTAATGAATTAAAGAAAACAAGTTGGGTTCATAAAGATAATCCTAGAATAATTACCTATGGAATCTCAATTAATCAAAAGAAACAAAGTTTCAAAGAAGTGACTATTGAGGACAAGTTACAATTCACGAATGCGTCCTATGTAAAAGATAGCTTTCGTGTGACAAAAGGAGAAATGTCTTTTGTCGATGGCGAATGGCAATTTAATAACACTTCTGATGTAACCAATGAACATCCGGTTACTGTTAGCGCTGATGGACAATCATTCTCTGTTAGTCTTGGAGATGTTGCTGAAACGGATCAGTACCGTATTACTTATGATGTTCAGTTAAATTATTCACCTGTCGATGGAGAAGTTTTAAAAAATGAAGCTACATTAAAAGGTAAAGGAATTGTTATCAAAGAAGCTTTGAATAAAGCTGCAGTTCAAATTGCAGGTGGTTCCGGACAAGGTTATGTCTTTACCATTCATATCCATAAGGTGGGCGACGAAAATCAACCACTTGCTGGAGCTAAATTCAAAGTGGTACGTCAAGCCAACAACCAAGTAATCGGTGAATATGTGACCGATAAAGATGGGAATATCACAGTCAATGGTCTTTTAAAAGATAAATACATTTTAACTGAGTTACAAGCACCTGAAGGTTATACCATTACTACTGCTGATACCCCAGTTAATGCTGAAGATTTTAGCGGAACGGATCATGCGGTAACGAAGACAATCGTCAATCCAAAAGAACAGACAACTACTACGACAACAACGACTACGACAACAACCACTACGACAACTACCTCTACAACGACTCAAGAGCCAACAACAACTACGACGACAACTCAAGAGCCGACTACGACTACGACAACAACTGAGGAACCTACTCCTACTACCACTACAACAACTCCAGAGTCAACAACAACTTCAACGACAACTGAAGAACCTACAACTACAACAACGACGACTCAAGAGCCAACAACTACAACAACGACAACTCAAGAGCCAACAACTACAACAACGACGACAGAAGGTCCAAAACCTACGCCGACAACCACTACAACTACAACGACGACTACAACTACGTCTGAAAAACCAGTGCCTACAACGACCACTACGACAACAACGCCAGAGGGGCCAACAACGAATACGACCAAACCTGGTAAACCAGGTGATTCTGGCACGACAACTTCAAACGGAGGTCGCAAGACATTCCTTCCAAAAACAGGTGAAGCAG
>NZ_JAJNSA010000055.1:0-16051 GCF_027497875.1 Streptococcus sp. SM3
ACAAGAGTTCCTTAAAGGCAACCAAATCCTGACTCGCATGATTACTTTCATACTGGATGATCGAGTTGTCCAAGTTCTTGACCTGATTCATGAGAAAGTTATAGTTCATGACCGTACTGGTATGACTACTTCCTGAATAGCTTACCAAGTCTGAAACCTTGTCCTTGGTCGTGTTCAAGAGTTCAATCTCACTCTTTAGATTGTCACGTGAACTCTTTAAATCACTATGAAGGGTTGTAAACACCTGACCCGGTAACTTTGCATGATTGCTTGAATCAATTTGATAGTAGCCATCCTTGTACAGTAGGAGGTTAGTTGAGTAGTCATTCATCAGATTGACCAGAGTTTGAAGAAGAGTCCCATGCACCTCTACTAGGTAATTGCGCATACTCGAGATGGCCTGACCTTGGAGATTTTGATTGTTGATGAAGTCGCTCATAGCCTTATTTAGACTAGCGATGGCCTCTTCCCAAGCATTCATCGTCTTTTGACTCTCCACTTGAACAGAGGTAATATCATCAAATTTTATCTTGTAACTCATAGAACCTCCCTACTGCAAGCCAGAAAACAGTGTTTGTCCCAATACAGTATCTGTACGGGCCAATTCTTTTCCTGTAGCGGACATCAAGGCGATGTCTGTTCCCAATAAGGACGTATAGCTCGTCATCAACTGATAGAGCTCATTGAATTGTTCCTGATACAAATCGATCACCTTGGATTCCGATGTCGTGTTAAAGTTTGGCTTACTCACTCCAGCCAAACTAGCCTGAGCCTTGGTCAAACTACTGATGTGCGCGTTAAACAGAACCTCAGATAATTGAATCGTTCCATACATGACCTTACCCCTCCTTCGTATGTAGTAGCTTCTCGATGAAATTTCCCAGATTGTTAATCTGACTTTGGCACCAACCAATAATGCCATGTTCTTCATTTTTTTGGTTTTCCAACCTAGTGATTTCATCACAGATGGCATCATAGAAGGTATTCATCTCCGTTTGAAAACTCGTGTAGTCACTAGAGAAGGTTTCCCACTGCTTGGTGAAATCATCCTTTTGTTTGCCTTGCCATTCTGGCTGAATATTTCGGTGCATGATGGGATACTTGATATTGTGAACATTTTGTTGGATTTCCCCTACAGACTTCTTGGCCGTACGAAGACGTTCCAATTTTTCATCGATGGAAGTAATCCGTGATTGGGCGGAGGAGATGCTGGCGGAGTAGGCATTCACTCTACCTTGAAGATAATAGATTTGATCATAGTCTATTTGCCCCATGTATTAGCCTCCTAGTTCATTTACTTCATTCAACTCAGCAACATTCCCTTTAGGAATATCTGTTGTAGAGACAACCGAAGCAATATGTTCTAACATAAGCTCATTATCATCATCGCTATAGCCCTCTTGAACAACCTTAAAAACATCTTCATGATTAAAGTAGATAAGGCTATCTCCTACCATTCCTTCTGGATAGAGACAGGCTCCGTAATCAAAACGGTAGAGATCTCCTTTGACAGGTGCTGCAATCACACGAGCAATGATGAGCATCTTTTTAGTACTTCCCTTTAAAACAATAACACTGCCTAGTGGTAATAATTTAGTATCTGACATAAATAACCTCTCTAAATTTCTAATAATTGAACGGATTCATAATGATCTGGATAAAGAATATAACCCTGGTTCGGTTTCAGTGCCGGCTCATTTGTGATGTAAGGATAGCGAGTATGATCTTGATCACTGATACGTACACCGAGAAAGACTTGTTCTACTAGCTGATTAACTAGTTTGACAAAATTATCGTAATTGTTCGCTACTAGATCTTGGTAGGCGCCTATAAAGAGCAAGGTTACTCCATACTGAGCTCCTTCACTAAGGAGTTGCTTGAAGTCCAGTTCACTCACTCCAGCCGCCATAGCCGTCGCAGCAATATCAGGTATCAAAATTAACCATTTTGGATAGTCCTGACTCGGAGACGCAACCCGTTTCTTAAAGTCTTCTAATATCGTCTTCATGACATTATCAACCTCTAAAGAAGTATTAAATCGTTGAATACCATCAAAGAACTGATTGTTAATACGCTGACTAGGATCTAAAATAACAGTATTATACACTCCTGATAAACGGTTTAGGTGATATTCTAGTAATTTATAGTAATTCGTTACAAAAGCAGGACTGTCTGAGGCTATAAGAATAGGTCGTTTAAAACTAAAGGATGCTGGAACAACGGCTTCTCTTTCGAGCCCCAAGATAAAGTCTTGACTGCTTTCTAAGATTTCTGACATCACCTCTTTGGTTACCTTTTCTGGTAACATTGGGATACCTGCAGGAAGTGGGCCATCGTATGCCACAGCCATTGCTTCTTGTTCTGCACGAACTTCCTTTATGTAATCCGTATAATGTTCACTGCTGTATGGCAACATCACTTGGAATTGGACAATATCATCCAATTTAGCTATGGCACGGCCTTTAATTTCATCGAGTGGAATATTTGAACGTCCTAATACACCTGATAAGTCACTGGTATCAAATAAGAAGAGAGAAATCTTGGTCTTAAAGTTCGATTGTAGCTGTAGACGCATCGCATTGAGACGAGAAAGTGTCACAACCAGATAGATTCCTAGAGAGGCACCATCTCGAGAAATGACATTTAAAGTATCATAAAAGGCATCGACAAATGGGGCATCCATTACACTATCAAAACCATCTATCTCTATGAAAATAGTTGGAAAACTCTCATCTGACAACTGATTGTATTGCCTTAGATTTGTGGCTCTTGCTTGCGAAAGAGCATGTTTCCGAGTTTTTATCTCTCTATTCAAGAATCGAAGGGATTTCATGATTTTCTCAGTTTCATCCAAGGTGAAATAATCTGCAACATGAGGAAAATCTGAAATAGAGATTAAGCCACTGGTACCAAAATCATAGAGGTAGAAATGGACCTGTTCTGGTGTGTGCTTACGAATCACATCCATCGCAAAGTTCTGTAGAAAAGTGGACTTACCGAATCCTGGACTAGAAACCAACAAAATATGACCTCTTTGTTCCATATTGAAGTAAAGGGGAGATTGTTCCTGTCTTTCTGGAATATCTTGATACCCAATTAAAATAGGTTGCAATGCCTCTGAACGTCCCCAATAATCCTTGTAGTTAGTCGATTGTGTATCTTTAGCATATATCTTCTCTTCAAGTGGTGGCAACCAAGGACTGGCTACCTGATGAATATGAAGACCATCAAAGACTTCACGGGCTTTTTCTACAATGGCGTCTAATTCTGTTGGAACAGCCTTTGCTTCTTTTTTATTGACTAAACCACTCAAATCTTTATTAATGGCATTGTATTGACCATTACTTGTAATCTCATACACAGTTGTGTTTTTTTGAACATGATTTCGTCCTTCTGGATTATAATCCGCACCTGACCAAGCGCTTTGGAATAGCTCATAGATTTCATTGTTTCCGACTTGAAGATAGGCTCTACCTGTCTGGGTGATTTCTGCGGCATCAGATGTTTTGATTACTTCTCTAGAATCTGCAGCATCCTGTACTTTAAGGGCTATTTTAAACTTAGAGTTCGACCAAATTTGATCGTTGACAACCCCACTAGGTTTTTGGGTTGCTAAAATTAATTTAACCCCCAATGATCGACCAATACGAGCTGTAGAGACTAATTCATCCATGAAATCAGGTTGATTCGCCTTCAACTCTGCAAACTCATCACTAATGATTAATAGATGTGGTAATGGTTCTTTGACCTTCCCTTCCTTGAAGAGTTTCATATACTGGTTGATATGATTGACATCATTTTCTGCAAAAATACGCTGACGCTTCTTAAGTTCAGCTTTGATAGATACCAGAGCTCGATTGGCCTGGTTGCCATCCAAGTTTGTAATCGTACCAACAACATGAGGTAGGTCTGCAAAGAGATTAGCCATCCCTCCACCTTTATAGTCAATCAAGAGGAAAGCAACCTCATACGGATGGTAGTTCACAGCTAAAGATAGAATGTAGGACTGAATAAGCTCAGACTTCCCTGACCCCGTAGTACCAGCAATCAATCCATGAGGCCCATGCGCCTTCTCATGGATGTTTAGATAAAGAATATCATCTCTACCTCGAACTCCTAGAGGAACAGCCATTGTTTGGAAAGTTTCATTGTCTTGCCATCGTTTTAAAAGTTCTAGTTCCTCTACCTTATTGACTCCATACATCTCTAGGAAGGTAATACTATTCGGAATCGAATTACGCAAAGTCTGAACATGATGAATACCCGCAAGATTTCTCGCAAAATTTTCCTTTTCCGATAAACTTACAGGAGGAAGAGGCGTAATTTCTTTATTTGTATAATTGCCATCCTGAAGTAATACTGTACCTTTTTTATCTCCTCGATAGTCAACAACTGTCTTAACGTGTTCTGGTAGACTCTCAAGTACTTCTTCTACGAATACATAATGAATCCCTAAATGGGATAAATCTTCATTGATGTACTCCATAATGTTGTGATCCAACATCAGACTTAAATCTGTAAGAAAGAGAATATAATGAGGGCTGTATTGCTTTTCTTTCCCTTTATCCTGCTCACTATCTAACTTTCTATCTTTAATAACTTGATAGAGCGACGTTAATAGTTGATCTCGAGTACGTTGATTGTAAACAAAACCACGGCTATTTAGTGCTTTTATTTTCGTATGAGGTAGCCATCGACTCCAATTCCATAACTCAAACTCTTCCTCTCGGAAAATTGGAATAAACTGTAAATCATGGTAACTTTGAAAAGTCGCTAATTGCATCATCATCTGTTGAACTTGTTCAATCACTATTTGCCGTGTTCCGATATAGCCCGTAGGATTTGTTAATGTATGTGTAATAGGTACCTGCTTAGTCACACGATAGTAGGAAAGTAGTTCTTGAATTTTTTGGTTAGCAGCTACATTATATTTTGTTAATTCAGAATCTGAATACTCAATAGAAAAACTAGAATTAACTTCACCCAAACCCAAACGATAAGACAGAAAATCAAAATGATAAAGTGTCTTTTCGTAAATACGTCTATCCGTTTTTTCTACCATTTCTAAAATCTGATCCATGCCAGGGAAATGATACACCAAAGCCTTAACTTGTTCTTTACGTAAGTTAGCTAATTGTGAATACTTGGTTTCCAAGTATTTCATATACTCAACAATTTTCTGTTCTTGAAGTTCCTTATGTGATTTTTTATCAGAAAAATAAGTATGAATGGAAGTCCCAATAGTAATGACAGACATCCCCATCATCATGAACATCATGCCACCACTACGTGTGAAGTAAATCGTTAGTATCGTAAAGACAATCATCGCCAAAGGGGTAATAATCAATCTTAGTAACGATTGTTTGTTGCCTTCATCATCTGTTGGTGCCGAAGCAATCGTTACTGTATCCTCGGGTTCTCTCAGAATAATCCGTGGAGAGCGATGAAATTCTTTTGAACGATCCTCGACCATTACTTCAGAAAAAGGCAGTAAGCTCGTCTCAATAGAAAATAGTGAATGAATCGATAAGATTTGTTTTTGAACGGATAAAGCTAGACCTTGTTCAAAAACAAGTTGGTCCATATCTTGAATATTTTGCGTCCCTTTTCTTCTTTCACCATTAAGATAATATGGACTAGCACTATAAATCGTCTTATTTGTCCCATCAAAGCTCAAAATGATTTCTATAGGAAAATCAACTAAGCGAATAGTCGCTTCTTTCTTATCTGATAAATATAGTATTTTTTCGGGAAGAAGGTAATACTCGGTGTTTTTAATAATCAATAAGGATACACTTATATCTTCAGCTATGGAAACCAAATGATACCCATAAGAATAAGTCTCTCCGAGCAGTTCAACTCCCGTTTCCTTGACTTCCAACACCACATTTTCAAGAATAGGAAGATAGATATTAGAAGCTATAGAAGGCCCCAGTTGATAGGTATTCCCTGTATAGAGTGGATAAACATTGTCTTCAAAAAATAAATAATTCATAGACCACTCCTATCTTGACTCTGTTGAAGTTGAAGTCGTATTCGACTTATTCGTCTCTGGTGTTAGGTAGTTTTTCTTCAATTCTTCCAATTTACTCTTATAATTGTTTAGTTGCTCAGTACGTTGTTCAGATGTGAGGTTAGGGTTTCTCTGAACTTCATCAACCTTTTTGGTAAGACCATACATCAATAATTGTGGGTCATCTAAGTAACTTGCAATATCTATAGCTTCATCAACTTTCGACTGCCCAATTAAAACCCAGTAACGAAGATAGTCTGTACTTGATTGAGTTGATATTTTGGATAGCTCTGTCTTTTGCGTTTCTGTTAAAGGCTCTGTTTTAATGACGGAATAAGCCACCATATAAGCATCATCTTGACTAAGTGATTTAGAATCTGTATTTTTAACAGTAGATACAACCGAAGAATAATCTTGGTTTACAAAAGCCAAACGTAAACCTGAAATCATTTGTTGATTAGGCATAGCGAACAATGCAAAGTAAAACACTCCAACAATTGATAGCACTCCAATAAATGATGCAATAATGGTAGTCCACTTCAACCGCGAAACAAGTTTATTAGGAACACGTGAAAATTTTTCTTTATTTTGTTCCTTTTCTTCTAAGTATTTTTCTAGTAGTAAGGCTAAGATTTCATCCAAATTTTCAGACTTCATGATGGTCTCACAAAACAGTTTTCCTTTATAAAATGGCGACTGTCCCTCCACTAATTTTTCATAACTTACCTTTTTATCTAATAGAGATACTATCATAGCTTTAAAGTTAACTGTAAACGCCTCTAGCTTCAATGCATCATAGGGAGGCACTTGCCCTTTAACACCACGAAAAATGAATAGAGGGTTCCCATTTCGTGAAAACACTAAATTACTAGGTGATAATTCATAAGTATAAATTGAATCCTTCAGCGAGTTAAATAATTGACCAACATTGATCAGATGACGTAATTTTTCTTCCTCAATCATCGTAGTCAGCTTATCCCAAGAATAATATTCATCAGTCAATAGACTTTCAATCGTTAGTTTACCTTCTTCCTCAATAACATTTTGATTCACAAAATAAGGTTGTATTGCTGTTAATAAAGCATAAGCTATTTCACGATTTCCCTTGATATCTCCAACTACTAATTCAATTTTTTGAACTTCCATACCTGACTCCCTTACTATATTCTTTCCAGGTTTAATAAAACTCCGTCTTTCACTAATACTAGACTGCTCGTACTAGCAAGAATTTCTCCTGACTGTTGATTTCTTACACTTGGATTCATTACCTTAATTCCAATACCATAAGTATCTGAGACGATTTGTATCAATTCTTTAATCGTTAACTCAGTAGGGACCCTTAAATCTAATATTTTAGATAAAAAAGGCGAACAATCCAGACTAATATTAATGTACTCTTCCATATAAAACTCCTAAATCTATTATGCTATGCCTATTATATCACGCAAAACATGAATATTAAAGAACTTTCTATTTATAAAAAGAGATACATTTTGTATCTCCCTTTATGTATTTTTCTATCGACTTTATTGTTTAGCTATATGTAACTTTTTATAAAAGAGCGAGTAAATTGTGACAATCATCCCTAGTATAAACAATAAAATTGCAGTCCAAGAAACAGGAGACTTTACATTTTTAAGTGAAACAGTCTTTTTATCACTGTGGTTGATTTGAATCTGATTGGTAAATAAAGCAGACTGATACTCATTAACGATATTCTCCGATTCCACTTTAGTGCTAAATAAGTTTGTTTTAACTAATTGATACTTTTCTTTATCCAATTTTTTAGTTGTATCAATCAATTTATATGTCTCAGGATGAAATAACTTTGTCAAATTACTCTCCTGTTCAAAGTACTGAATCTCTGTTTTCTTGGTATTCTTATCTAAAGACGTATCTATTTGCAAAGATCCATCGTTTGCAAAAGCAACACTACCTTTTGTAAAAATTGAAAACAATAGAAAGATAAAGACAATATTTTTTTTCATATTACTTGCTATCCTTAACTTGGCGATACAAGAAAATATTTACAAGTCCCAAAGCAATTGTTAGAACAACAATTACCATTACTGACTGAACAACTCCGTTTTGCTGATTAATGAATGATCTCACTACACCTTCAAGATATGTTAACGGAGAAAGAGTTGTTAAAATAGGAGCTGGATTCACATAATATTCATCAAATAATTGAGTTGCTGAAATGATATAAAGCAGTAATAGACTTATGCTTATCAAAAATCCAAGACTTTTTAGTTTATCAAGAAGGATATTCAGACTATATGTCATCATTAGACTCACCAAGACAAGAAGCATTACAAACCAGCTCAATTGACCTACAGAGAAAGCAAGTTTAACTCCAGAAACAATCGCAATTATAGAACCAACAGCTACTGAAATCACACTTAGGAAGAACATTGGTCCAGAAGAATTTCTCCATGACAAACGGTCCTTCAAACTGATTAACCTTTGCAATTCTTCTTTATCTGCATGTTGGAAAAGATAGGCAACAACTAGGCTAACAAGATAGCTGATTAAGATAACAAGGAGTCCTGATCTCTCATCTTGACGATTCGTCTGTGACGGTCTATTGGTCGCAGCTGATACGACATTCCCAATTTTAGAAGCATCAACAGGATTCGACAAATATTCATAGACTGCATCATTTTTGGTATTACCCGTTCTAGTATTGCTCAAAACAGTAGAAAAGTTTTTAAGGAATTCTTCGTTTGAGCCATATTCACTAGACATGATATTTTTCAATTCAGAAACGCGTGCACTTAATGATTTTCCGTCTTTTTCCAATGTATTAACATCATTCGTCAACTGAGTCATAGTAGCTTGTATCGTCTCAGAAACAGCTTGGTTTGCTTTTGTATTGTCCATCAAGGTTCTACTAGCTGACATCAGTGTACCTAGGTCCCTGTTCATATCCATACTAACATCAACCATACTAGTATTATCTACTTTTTCTGTTACAACAAAACTAGGCTTATCTTTAATTGTTTGATCCACTAATTCGGTCTGTTCAATTAACTTTCTTAACTGAGTTATTAGATTATTGGTTGTTGTTCTCAGCTGTTCAATGTTAGAGGTTAATTTCTCAGCATTGGCTAATCGAGACTGAATATCCGTCAATTTTTTATCAGAAATCTTCAAATCTGATTTTAGAGCTTCTACTGTAGTTGCTTTGATTAGATTGGTCACAATAGTCTTGAGGTCATCATTATTTGCTAAGGCAGCAAGAGAACTTTCTGCCGGAACAAACGTAGTGTCTGTGTACGTATTTTTAGATAAATCTAAGCCGTAATACGCAGTAACAATTCCTGATAACTGTAGATACGCCTCAACATCTTTATAAACCGCTTGAGTTAGCTTGGTAGGATTGTACTCCCAGTTAGAAATAATGTCTTGCATCTCATAATGACGATTCAAAACTTTTTTTTCTGTTTGATTTATCTTAGTAGTCGTGATGGTCTTCGTAATTGTGATAATTTCTGTTGGTTTCTGCACATCAGACGTAGAGGAACTTGACGTTACAGAAGTAGCTGGACTAACAGGCGCAGCATGAACTGTCTCATTCTCTATTTTATCTTTATCTTTTTCTACATAAGGGGCATCTTCCTTTATAACTTTTACATCTTCTGTCGTATCTAATTGATACTTAACAAGCACAGGTGATAAGACATTGAGATCATTTTCATTCTTGATTCCTAGTGTGTATGAAATAGTCATACCTGGAGATGCTTCACTAGGGATAGATACCTGATAACTCCCTCCTCCAAGATCAGAAAATCCATAGTTTGATTCTTTAAGATAGTATCCGCTTGGTACTGTTAACGTTAATTTTGAAATTTTCCCTTCAAATGAAGGCAATGTTAGATCACGTTTTGTTGTGCTCTTAGATTTAATGTCATTCTTTAACTGAGAGAACTCTTCATTTTCAAGTGTTGTAGATTGCAAAGTTGGCAAATCTTTCCCTATCTTCTTACTATACCACCTTATAAAAGCACTAATATTTTTCAAATGTTGTTTATCAGCATCTGACAAAGAGAGATTATTTATAGTTGCATCATCGTAGTATACACTTGGCCATTTACTAGTAATTTGATTTTGCATACTAGTATTTAACGACTTGATATAACTTCCAAGAGTTTTATTAGCTCCATCTACCACTGAGGGGTTTTTAGCCAAGGAAGACTCTACTGCTTCTCTAATCTTTGTATCATAATTTGATAAGGTATTATCAATTTCCTTGTTATTATTCTTCAAGCTTTCGAGAAGTTTTGCGATATCTTGATTATAGGAAGAAGCCGTATCAGTAGTTTCTTTCCAAATAGCTGGCTCTGATAACTTCTCAGTAACTTGAGTGTTTATAGCAGATAATTGATTTAATTGTTCCTTAACTGATAATTTAGAAAATTTATTATCATAGTTGGCCAAAGACTTTTCTCTATCATCCAAGGAAGTATTCCATTTTTTTTGTTGCTTATCTATTCCATTTATTGTTCCCTCATATGTCTTATTAACAGAATCAATTGATTTAAAGGCATCATTTGTATTTAACAGGGTCTTGTTAAATGACGAATACGATGATAAGAGATTATTCGGTGATGAACCCAACCCATTAAACTGTTGACCATATTGAGCAAGAGGATCCACTAACTTATTATTAAAAGAAGTCAGTGACTCATGTTCATTTGTAACTACATCTGCAACCTGGCCTTGTGCTGTTTTCAAATTCCCGATAATACTAGTGAAATAAATATTAATCAAATCCTTATTAAAGAGCTCTTTGAAAGCTACTACAGCTTGTTCAGCCTGTTTGACAGTCAGTTGGTCACTTGATTGAATTTGATATTGAAACTTCGCCTGAACAGGGGAAGTTGATTCGATTGCTAAAGCTTCTTCTGAAAATTTACTTGGCAAGACTATCATCAACTGATAAGTCTCATTTTTTAGACCGCTTTCAGCGATTGACCTAGAAACAACTTCCACTTTGTAATTATTTTTAGCTATGAACGAATTTACTAAAGTATTCGCAATGTTAATCGGTTGTCCATTATATACCTTACCCGTATCTTCATTAACAATAGCTACTTTAATAGGGGCTTGTTGCACCGAGGAATCTGAGTTCGTTCGGCTGATAGGTGTTGGTTTTACAATTGCAAAGAAGGATACTATCATTGTCACAAATAACAGTAGCATCCCTAAGCTAAATAAAACTTTCTTTCTCACATTTTCTCCTTAATTAAATATAGTAAAAAAGTTGAGGATTTCTCCTCAACCTCAACTTTAGATTATTGAAGACCAAAGTTTCTAGATAAGTCTTGGTCATTTTGTTGCATCGCTTGAGCAGTCTTATCAAGTTGTGTATTGATTTGTTGCATTAAATCAGCAAAGTTTTCAACCTTTGGTTTCAATTCAGAGAATTGTTGATCAAAGCCTTGGAACGCAGCACCTTCCCATTCCGAACGCAAGGTATCTTGCAAGCGTTGAAGATTGCTCAAAATAACTCTGATATCGTTTGCAGCTTTTCCATATTCACGTGCACGTGATTGGAGGGTTTCTGGAGATACACGAATTTGTCCTGACATATTTTTACTCCTATGTTTTTTGTTTTATTATAACATTATTTCATATATGAATCAAGGATTTTTGGAAAAAAATTTATAGTATTAATCCATAATTAAAGTCATATAGAATACAATAAATAGTTACTTATAAAATACAGCATAATTTTTTCGATTTATTACTTCTGTCAATATTTAGAAAATTTAAAAATCTTTAAATTTTAAATTACCTTTACTCTAAATCAAAAGGTAATATTTCAGATTTTCATTCATTTCTTTCCATCTTTTGCTCTAATCCCTTATTACACGTAAAAAGAAGCCTTTCGGCTTCCTTTCTTACAAGACTTTTGCTGAAGTACGAGTAATTTCTTCTACTTGAATATTCTCTGATTCAAATTTTTCTTTCAAGGCTGGTAAATCAATTGATCCATCGATTTGAACTTCTATAATCACCTTACCATCTTTACGCGGAATATTGACTGTATGCGAGATATTCAACTTTTCTTCTACAATCAAAGAAATAATTTTTCCAAGAACGCCAATTTCGTTTTCCGTAACAAAGCGCACACGAATTCCTTCCTCACCATAACCAGCAATTTCAAGAAAGGCTTGGAAAACATCACGGTCCGTAATAACCCCATAGACTTGATGGTTATCTACTACAGGAAGAATACCAATCTTATTTTTCAACATCAGATAAGTTGCATCCTCTAGACTCGCATAGCCTGAAACAGTGACAACTTCGCGAATCATCACATCTTTTACTTTTGTCTTATTTAGAAGATAGTTCATCTCATAGATAGAAAGACTGGTTGCTTTGGATGGACTAGCTTGCGCAATGGTTCCTTCAGTTACCAAACCAACTAATTGATCATTTTCGATAACAGGCAAGCGATGCAACCCTTGCTCTCTCATCAAATCTGCTGCATGAGATACTGTTGTATCTGGACTAATATACACTACCTTACGGGTCATAAAATCTTTAACTGCCATGAGACTTCTCCTTTTCTGTTCTTATCCCTATTATACAATCTTTTTGTAAATCTATCAAACGCTTACATTTCTTTTTCAAAATTCAGAAAAGTATGAATAAGCTAGCAAAAAGAGCTCTGAAATCGAGCTCTGTGAATGAAGGGTAGACACACTTCATTCTGTTCCATTTCAATGATTAGAAGCTAACCTTCCAGTGCAGATGAGAATTGCTTTGCAATCTCAATATGCAGACTAAAATAATCCCCTGGATTTGATGACTGCTTCGCAATCTCTATTCACCGACTAAAAAGGTCCCCCGGACTATAATGATGATTGCTTCGCAATCTTCATTTGCAACCTAAACTAGTCTCCCAGACTAGTTTAGCCACCCAGATATGCTTTTCTGACTTCTTCTGATGAAGCGAGTTCTTTTCCTGTTCCTGATAGAACGATTTTCCCTGTTTCCAGTACATAGCCTCGGTCAGAGATAGCGAGTGCTTTATTAGCATTTTGTTCAATCAAGAGGACAGTTGTTCCTTGCTTCTGGATATCTTGAATGATATCAAAAATCTCTTGGATAAAGATTGGGGCAAGTCCCATTGATGGTTCATCTAAAAGAAGAAGTTTTGGTGTTGACATAAGAGCGCGTCCCATGGCAAGCATTTGTTGTTCTCCTCCTGAAAGAGTGGCTGCGTCCTGGTTCTTGCGTTCTTCAAGACGTGGGAAGCGTGAAAAGACCTTCTTCAAGTTAGCTTGATTTTCTTCACGGTTTTTCTTTAAGAAAGCTCCCATTTCTAGATTTTCCATAACAGTCAAGCCAGGGAAGACGTGGCGTCCTTCTTCGGCATTTTGAAATCGGAAATATTTTATGGCTATAAGAAGATGTTTACGTCTCTTAAGCAATTAGAACAAGCTATTGTAGACTACATTGATTACTACAATAATAAACGAATTAATGTAAAACTAAAAGGACTTAGTCCTGTGCAATACAGAACTAAATCCTTTCAATAATTATTTTTCCAACTTTTTGGGGTAGTACACAACGTTCTCTCTTAAACTTAAATCTTAACGGAATCTTTATCCTTGAGCATATAGCGTTTTAAACGAGTTAAGCTAGCTAACCAGTACAATAGACCTCCAAAAATTGCAGTGAAGCCACTACCAGTTGTGAGCAGGAACATAGGACTCTGGATGTGCTTTGTTACAGGGTTATAAACAAATAGTACTGCAACTAACAAGGAAATGATTACACAAGATAATCCTACCAGATTAAAGCCATTTGTAAACTCATAAGCTTTATGTCCCTCAAGGAAATAGGCTGAACGCAAATCGAGTTTTCGTTTTCTCAAGATAAAGTAGTCGACAACGATCATTCCGATAATGGGTCCTTGAATATAAGCGGCTAGTGAGATGAAGGAACCGAAGTACTCTTCCACTCCTCCCCAAATTGTAAGTAGGCTCACGTATACCATCGCAATCCAAACCATTAGTTTATAGCTTACTTTGGGCATCCCACTTTTTACAATCATACAGTTCACGTATGATCCTGTCCCTTGGGTTCCAATATTGGCAAATGCTACTAGTAGTAAACTTAAAAGGGCAAAGGCAGGTGTGCTTAGAGTTGAAAGCATCGTCGTAGGGTCACTTTCATAGACACCTGTTTTGACAAACATGGCTAGAGCCATGACTCCACCTGTCGCAGCAAAGAATGGAGCAACAACCCCATATGACAAGGCTGTAGCCCAATAGCCACTGCGTTCTGATTTTGCCAAACGTGGTAAGACAAAGGCTTGTGTAGACCAAGAAAAGGCTACGGCCACATTTCCTTCCCCTGACATCATAAAACGTTCAATCGGTGTCAAATTTTCTTGGATGGCAGGTTGGACATTCATAATATCGCTAATCGGAACCGCAACAAAACAGATTCCAACGATGATTAGCCCAACAAATAACAAGGCAACCACCAGAAAGCGATTAGTACCTTTAATCACATCTGGGCCCCCAAGAGCAATCAGCGTTCCAAGGAGAACACAGAGGGTGCCTAGAATCGGTGCCCATACTCCCTTGTCTAAACCAAGCCCAAAATTATTTGCCAAATGAATCATGGAGCTGGCAAAAAGATCAGCGGTAACGGCGTACCAACCAAAATTCGCCAGACTAATCACGGTTGATAGAATGGCCACCCCTTTTTTACCTAGAACGGCTCTCAACCAAATCCATAAATCAATTCCATATTTAACAGCAAACAAAATAGGGAGACATTCAATAAAGACCCAGATAATGTTAAAACTAAAAATATTAATCAACATTTGATTAAAGGTTAAATATTGAGCCACATAGGCTCCTTGGGTATAACACCAGGTTGCGATGGCAAAACCACTTGTCGATAGGAAGAGATCCCAGAAAGAATACTGACGATCCTTGTTGGTCATGGGAACGATTCCCGTTATGGTCTCCTGTTGAATGAAGTCATTCATCTTGGACATTTTATTGAATACCTCCTGTCATGGCTAAGATAATCAGAATATGATTGACTATCATATCAATTACTTATGTAAAATAAACTTTTAAGAAAGGGGAGATAAATACACATAGATTAAGGCTTTCATTTTTATAGTCATTTTTTAGTTTCTCCTACAACTAATTGTTCAAGTTCAATACCAATTCTTATTTTGTCATTCCTCCGACTAAAAATTAATTTTAGTTGACCATACTGCCCACTATAATGGTACCAAATACAGAGAAACTTTCCTAATGGATTCACTTAAAATAATCCTCACAAAAGAGTGATAGTATGATGTTCCAAACACCTGAGCTAGATAGCTGTATTTCGTTTTCACGTTTGGAATTTCTTCTACAGAAATTTCAAATACCTGTTCAGCCTATTCTACCGTATCAATAAAGATTTTCTAAATTCTCTAGTAAGAGGGACGTTTCTAATCAATCCTCTATTCTTAAATCGTAACGGAATCTCGATCCTTGATCATATAGAGTTTTAAAGGAGTTAAGCTAGCTAACCAGTACAATAGACCTCCAAAAATCGCAGTAAAACCACTACCAGTTGTGATTAAAAAGATTGAACTTTGAATTTGTGCAGTTACAGGGTTATAAACAAATAGTACCGCAACTAACAAAGAAATGATTACACAAGATAATCCTACCAGATTAAAGCCATTTGTAAACTCATAAGCTTTATGTCCCTCAAGGAAATAGGCTGAACGCAAATCGAGTTTTCGTTTTCTCAAGATAAAGTAGTCGACAACGATCATTCCGATAATGGGTCCTTGAATATAGGCGGCTAGGGAGATGAAGGAACCGAAGTACTCTTCCACTCCTCCCCAAATTGTAAGTAGGCTCACGTATACCATGGCAATCCAAACCATTAGTTTATAGCTTACTTTGGGCATCCCACTTTTTACAATCATACAGTTCACGTATGATCCCGTCCCTTGGGTTCCAATATTTGCAAAAGCTACTAGTAGTAAACTTAAAAGGG
>NZ_JAJNSA010000056.1:0-15510 GCF_027497875.1 Streptococcus sp. SM3
TTACTCAGAGTTAAGTGACGATAGCCTAGGAGATACACCTGTACCCATGCCGAACACAGAAGTTAAGCCCTAGAACGCCGGAAGTAGTTGGGGGTTGCCCCCTGTGAGATATGGAAGTCGCTTAGCTTTAATCCGCCATAGCTCAGTTGGTAGTAGCGCATGACTGTTAATCATGATGTCGTAGGTTCGAGTCCTACTGGCGGAGTAGTTAAGAAAAACAAGAAAGGACACATTTCGTCCTTTCTTTTTTGATGTTTATAGCGATGAAAATCCTTTTTTTGAAGTTTTCAAAGTGTTGACGATTTTATATTTGTCCTTGAGAAAGATTTAAAAAATAGTCTGAAAAATCTAACTTTGAACTGCACCCCAAAAGTTAGACAGAAATAATCTAACTTTTGGGGTATTTTTATTATGAAATTAATTTATTATAATGATAAAGTTAAGATCTATGAACTTAGAAAACAAGGATATGCCTTAGAGAAGCTTTCAAATAAATTTGGGATAAACAATTCTAATATTAGGTACATGATTAAATTGATTGATCGTTACGGAATAGAGTTCGTCAAAAAAGGAAAAAATCGTTACTATTCTCCTGATTTAAAACAAGAAATGATTCATAAAGTCTTACATGAAGGCTGGACTAAAGATAGAGTTTCTCTTGAATACGGCCTCCCAAGTCGTACGATACTTCTTAACTGGCTAGCAAAATACAAGAAAAACGGGTATATTATTGTTGAGAAAACAAGAGGGAGAGTACCTAAAATGGGACGTAAGCCAAAAAAGAGACCTGAAGAGAGGACAGAATTAGAACGTCTTCAAGCAGAAAATGAGTACCTGAGAGCGGAGAATGCCATCCTAAAAAAGTTGAGAGAACTCCGATTGAAGGAGGAAAAAGAGAAAGAAGAAAGACAGAAATTGTTCAAGAATTAATGACTGAGTTTTCGTTAGATATTCTTCTAAAAGCCATTAAACTAGCTCGTTCGACCTACTACTATCACTTGAAACAGCTAGACAAACCAGATAAGAACCAAGAGCTTAAAGCTGAAATTCAATCCATTTTTATCGAACACAAGGGAAATTATGGTTGTCGTCGGGTTCATTTAGAACTAAGAAATCGTGGTTATCTGGTAAATCATAAAAGAGTTCAACGCTTGATGAAAGTACTCAATTTACAAGCTAAAATGCGACAGAAACGAAAATATTCTTCCCATAAAGGAGACGTTGGCAAGAAGGCAGATAACCTTATTCAACGTCAATTTGAAGGCTCTAAAACAATGGAAAAGTGCTACACAGATGTGTCAGAATTTGCCATTCCAGCAAGTACTCAAAAGCTTTACTTATCACCAGTTTTAGATGGCTTTAATAGCGAAATTATCGCCTATAATCTTTCAACTTCACCCAACTTAGAACAAGTAAAAACGATGTTGAAACAGGCCTTCACAGAGAAACACTACGAGAATACGATTCTCCATAGTAACCAAGGTTGGCAATACCAACACGATTCTTATCATCGGTTCTTAGAGAGTAAGGGAATTCAAGCATCCATGTCACGTAAGGGTAACAGCCCAGACAACGGTATGATGGAGTCCTTCTTTGGCATTCTGAAATCGGAGATGTTTTATGGTTATGAGAAGTCATTTCAGTCGCTTAAGCAATTGGAACAAGCTATTGTAGACTATATTGATTACTACAACAATAAACGAATTAAGGTAAAACTAAAAGGACTTAGCCCTGTACAATACAGAACTAAATCCTTTGGATAAATTAATTGTCTAACTTTTTGGGGGCAGTACAATCTGATGCTATGTATTTTCTCAATTTAAGATTTTTACCTCAGTCTCTTTTAGTATTTAACACAGTTAATAAGGTCTATAATAGTCTAATTTAGGTAGTAAATTTGTTCCTATTCTGTCAACTTTTTCTATTTGTTATCTTGTTGAGGTTGGTTTTTAAGCAATTCAGGAATTGATAATAACTGTTTATAATTTTTTGTTAGAATAAGGTCATAAAAAGAAAAGGAGTATATATTTATGCTACAAAGTATTTATGATCAGATGATGGATTTTTATAGAAATATTGAAGAAGAGTATGGTATGTCCTTCGGTGATCATTTTGATTGGGAACATGTTCATTTTAAATTTTTGATTTATTATCTTGTCCGATATCGTATTGTGAGTCATCGGGATTTTATTGTTTACCATTATCGTGTTGCTTATCGTTTGTATCTTGAAAAATTGATAATGAAACAAGGTTTTGTTGCTTGTTGAGACAGTATGCGTTAATTTCCGAACAAATTTACTTTTTTATAGAAATATAATAATAAATAGCTGGTTATTTTTCTAAATCATTTTTTAATAGTTGGAAATAGCAAATCTTTCTATTGTTTCTTCTTGATAAAAAGGCGATTTTTTCTTATAATAAATTGTAAGATATAATTGCAGGTGAGAGTCCTGCCATGTATGTGAGAAAGGAAGAGCCTGAGGGCTCAGACAAGATTATGACTTCAGTTGTTGTTGTAGGTACCCAATGGGGTGATGAAGGTAAAGGGAAGATTACAGACTTCCTTTCAGCGAATGCAGAAGTGATTGCACGTTACCAAGGTGGTGATAATGCAGGCCACACGATTGTTATTGATGGTAAGAAGTTTAAATTGCACTTAATTCCATCTGGAATTTTCTTCCCTGAAAAAATCTCTGTTATTGGAAACGGTATGGTTGTAAATCCTAAATCTCTTGTAAAAGAGTTGAGCTATCTTCATGAGGAAGGTGTGACAACTGATAACTTGCGTATTTCTGATCGTGCCCATGTCATTTTGCCTTACCATATCGAGTTAGACCGTTTGCAAGAAGAAGCTAAGGGCGACAATAAGATTGGGACTACAATCAAGGGAATTGGTCCAGCTTATATGGACAAGGCTGCTCGTGTTGGGATTCGTATCGCAGATCTTTTGGATAAAGACATTTTCCGTGAGCGTTTAGAACGTAACCTTGCTGAAAAGAATCGTCTTTTTGAAAAATTGTATGATAGTAAAGCGATTGCTTTTGATGATATTTTTGAAGAATATTACGAATATGGTCAACAAATCAAGCAATATGTGACAGACACATCTGTTATCTTGAATGATGCGCTTGATAATGGTAAGCGTGTGCTTTTTGAAGGTGCACAAGGTGTTATGCTAGATATCGACCAAGGTACATATCCATTTGTTACGTCATCAAACCCTGTGGCTGGTGGTGTTACGATTGGTTCTGGTGTTGGTCCAAGTAAGATTGACAAGGTTGTTGGTGTATGTAAAGCCTATACGAGTCGTGTAGGAGACGGTCCTTTCCCAACTGAGTTGTTTGATGAAGTGGGAGAACGTATCCGTGAAGTCGGTCATGAATATGGTACAACAACTGGTCGTCCACGTCGTGTGGGATGGTTTGATTCAGTTGTGATGCGCCATAGCCGTCGCGTTTCTGGTATTACTAATCTTTCATTGAACTCTATCGATGTTTTGAGTGGTTTAGATACTGTGAAAATCTGTGTGGCCTATGATCTTGATGGTCAACGTATTGACTACTATCCAGCTAGTCTTGAGCAATTGAAACGTTGCAAGCCTATCTATGAAGAGTTGCCAGGTTGGTCAGAAGATATTACTGGAGTTCGTAATTTGGAAGATCTTCCTGAGAATGCGCGAAATTATGTTCGTCGTGTTAGTGAATTGGTTGGCGTTCGTATTTCTACTTTCTCAGTAGGTCCTGGTCGTGAACAAACCAATATTTTAGAAAGTGTTTGGTCCTAAGAGATTTTTAAGATTTGTTTAAGTTAGGTCGGGTATACTATAGACAGTTACAAGAAGACCTCCTAACTTGTTGTAACAAATATCCTAAACTTTTCTTTTTCATAATAATCTCCCTATAAAGTCACCGCATTCGGTGGCTTTTTTTGTCTCGGGAATCATGATATAATAATAAAATCGATAAGTAGGAAAAGGGAAATTGATGAATTATACAGTTGAAGAAAAAGAAGTCTTTATGAGAGAGGCATTGAAAGAGGCTGAGATTGCTCTTGAACACGATGAAATTCCAATTGGTTGTGTGATTGTCAAGGACGGAGAAATCATTGGCCGTGGGCATAATGCGCGTGAGGAGTTGCAACGAGCGGTTATGCATGCGGAGATTATGGCTATAGAGCATGCGAACCTGAGTGAGGAGAGTTGGCGCTTGCTGGATTGCACGCTTTTTGTGACCATTGAGCCTTGTGTCATGTGTAGTGGGGCGATTGGACTTGCCCGTATTCCAAACGTGGTCTATGGGGCTAAAAACCAGAAATTTGGCGCTGCTGGGAGTTTGTACGATATCTTGACAGATGAGCGTCTCAATCACCGTGTGGAGGTTGAAACGGGAATTTTGGAAGATGAATGCGCAGCTATTATGCAGGACTTTTTTAGAAATAGACGGAAAAAATAATTTTGCTTTTAAAATGAATAGGAATGTGATATAATAAATAGTGGAGCAACAGTTCTGCGTGAAGTGGGTCAGGGGAGGAATCCAGCAGCCCTAAGCGATTTGAATTGTGTGCTCTTTTTTTCGTGCTTTTTCCGAATAAATAAGATAGAATAATCTAGAATAAATGATAATAGAAAAGAGAAGATGATGAAAATTCGTGGTTTTGAATTGGTTTCTAGTTTTACAGATGAAAATTTATTGCCCAAACGTGAGACAGCGCATGCGGCTGGTTACGACTTAAAGGTTGCTGTGCGTACAGTTATTGCGCCAGGAGAGATTGTATTGGTTCCGACAGGGGTTAAGGCTTATATGCAACCAACTGAGGTTCTCTATCTCTATGATCGCTCTTCAAACCCTCGTAAGAAGGGCTTGGTTTTAATTAATTCAGTTGGGGTCATTGATGGGGATTATTATGGAAATCCTGGGAATGAAGGGCATATTTTTGCGCAGATGAAGAATATCACAGACCAAGAGGTTGTTCTTGAAGTTGGAGAACGTGTTGTCCAGGCTGTCTTTGCTCCTTTCTTAATTGCAGATGGAGATGCGGCTGATGGTGTTCGAACTGGTGGATTTGGATCGACAGGGCATTAAGATGAAGTCTTTATGAGTCAGAATACTTTTGATGAAAAAATGGGGGGAAGTATGTCAGGGTTATATTTTGAAGTGAGATCTAGGCTAAGAAGGAAGTTTAACTGGTGGGAAGATATAGGATTCAAATTTTTTGAAGTTGTTCTACTTTTACTTCTAATACTTTATGTTGTGGATTTAGTATCTTCTAATTCATATGCTTCAAATACAGTTTTTTTAAACGTACTAATATTTTTTTTCATTTATCGTGGTTTCGCAATATTTAGAAAAAATAAAGTAATAAACATTGCGATACAATATAATCAAAATAACATTTTAACACCAGAGGATATTGATAAGCTTTTAAAAGAAATTAAAAAATCAATCAATTCTACAAGAGATTTAATAAAGTGGGGAATGGGAATTTTTGCAACAATTATGATTGCTCTTTTATCCATAGTTTCAACATTATTTTCAAAAATATTTGATTTATTAACGAAGAATATTTCAGAAACAGAACTATTAAACTATTTTAAAGGATTATCAATTGAGTCTATAGTAATAGACTGGATAAAAGTTTTATTTTCAGTTTTGATTATAGTTGTTGTGTTCTTATTTGTCATCTATATCATATTAGATTTATTCACCTATGATAGAAGATTTGTGTACAATGTTTTAATAAATTTTCAGTATAGAGCTTTTCAAATAGGGGAGTTAGAAGAAAAAAGATTTTGGTCATCGTTTAAAGAAATATTTTTTATAGATTATTTTTAATAGAAAGAGGTTTATCATCGCAAAGAAAAAAGCGACATTTGTATGTCAAAATTGTGGGTATAATTCCCCTAAATATCTGGGACGTTGTCCCAACTGTGGGTCTTGGTCTTCCTTTGTAGAAGAGGTTGAGGTTGCTGAGGTAAAGAATGCGCGTGTGTCTTTGACAGGTGAAAAAACCAAGCCCATGAAACTGGCTGAGGTGACTTCAATCAACGTCAATCGAACCAAGACGGAGATGGAGGAATTCAACCGTGTACTTGGAGGCGGAGTGGTACCGGGAAGTCTTGTCCTAATCGGTGGGGATCCTGGAATCGGGAAATCAACCCTTCTTTTACAAGTCTCAACCCAGCTGTCTCAAGTGGGGACTGTTCTCTATGTCAGTGGGGAGGAGTCTGCCCAGCAGATTAAACTACGTGCAGAGCGTTTGGGTGATATTGATAGCGAGTTTTATCTCTATGCAGAGACCAATATGCAGAGTGTTCGAACTGAGGTGGAGCGCATCCAACCAGACTTCCTCATTATTGACTCCATTCAGACCATTATGTCTCCTGAGATTTCAGGGGTGCAGGGGTCTGTTTCTCAAGTGCGTGAGGTGACGGCTGAGCTCATGCAACTGGCCAAGACCAATAATATTGCTATCTTTATTGTAGGGCATGTGACCAAGGAGGGTACTCTGGCTGGTCCGCGTATGTTGGAGCATATGGTGGATACGGTGCTTTACTTTGAAGGGGAACGCCATCATACCTTCCGTATTTTAAGAGCGGTCAAAAACCGTTTTGGCTCCACTAATGAGATTGGGATTTTTGAGATGCAGTCAGGTGGCTTGGTTGAGGTCCTCAATCCGAGTCAAGTTTTCCTAGAAGAGCGTTTGGATGGAGCAACTGGCTCGTCAATCGTTGTGACCATGGAAGGGACGCGTCCGATTTTGGCGGAGGTTCAAGCTTTGGTAACACCGACCATGTTTGGAAATGCCAAGCGTACGACCACAGGACTTGATTTTAATCGTGCGAGTCTGATTATGGCTGTTTTAGAAAAACGGGCCGGGCTTCTCTTGCAAAATCAGGACGCCTATCTCAAATCTGCTGGTGGTGTCAAATTGGATGAACCTGCCATTGACTTAGCTGTTGCAGTTGCCATTGCTTCGAGCTACAAGGACAAGCCAACCAATCCTCAGGAATGTTTTGTGGGAGAACTTGGTTTGACGGGAGAAATTCGGCGCGTGAATCGTATCGAGCAGCGTATTAATGAAGCTGCTAAACTGGGCTTTACTAAGATTTATGTACCCAAAAATTCCTTGACAGGAATCACTCCACCTAAGGAAATTCAGGTTATTGGGGTGACAACGATTCAGGAAGTCTTGAAAAAGGTATTCTCCTAATAGTTATGGTCAGCTTTAGATGACTAATTATTTTATTGCTAACATTTATTAAAACAAGGAGGAATTTCTTATGAAATTTTCTATGGACAGTCATATGCAATTTCCTTTGGTAGAGTTGTCACTCAATCAAGGAGAAACCGTCTATATCCAGCGAGGTAGTATGGTTTACCACACGCCTAACGTAAGTCTCAATACCCAGCTCAATGCTAGCGGTTCAGGTTTGGGACGTTTTGTTAAAGCTGTAGGACGTTCAATGGTTTCTGGTGAAAGCACCTTCATTACTCAAGCTGTAGCAGAGTCTGATAACGGGAACCTTGCTCTAGCACCAGATACTCCTGGGCAAGTAATTGCTCTTGAACTAGGTGAAAAACAATATCGACTGAATGATGGGGCTTTTCTAGCTCTTGATGGTACAGCTTCCTATACTATGGAGAGTCAGTCTATTGGTAAAGCTCTGTTCGGAGGGCAAGGCGGTCTCTTTGTGATGACTACCCAAGGCCAGGGAACTCTCTTGGCCAATGCTTTTGGCTCTATCAAGAAAATTGAGCTACAAAACCAAGAAATAACCATTGACAATGCTCATGTGGTGGCTTGGAGTCAATCTTTGGACTATAATATCCACTTAGAAAATAGCTTCTGGCAGTCTATTGGTACAGGCGAAGGAGTGGTGAATACCTTCCGAGGAACTGGTGAGGTCTACGTACAAAGTCTCAATCTTCAGAGCTTTGCAGGATCGTTCAATAAGTATATCCAAAAAGGTTCATAAAATAAAACTAGGACAGAAGCCCAAGCTAGAAGCTGGATGTCTCTGTCCCAGTTTTTTTATATGAAGGTTGACAACTGACAAGACAAAGAAAAGATGGTAAGATAGGATGTAAATAATTTGGTGTTCAAATTATCTGATAGACTAGAAAGTGAGTTGTTATGTCCTATTTTGAAAATTTTTTAAAAGCCAATCAAGCCTATGTAGAACTGCATGGAGATCTTCATTTATCAATCAAACCAAAGACCAAGGTTGCAATCGTAACTTGTATGGACTCGCGTTTACACGTTGCGCCAGCTCTTGGGTTGGCTCTGGGAGATGCTCATATTTTGCGGAATGCTGGAGGGCGAGTGACAGATGATATGATTCGCTCGCTTGTGATTTCCCAGCAACAAATGGGGACAAGAGAGATTGTGGTGTTACACCATACAGACTGTGGTGCTCAGACTTTTGAAAATGGCCCTTTTCAGGAGTATTTGAAGGAAGAATTGGGTGTCGATGTGTCAGACCAGGACTTCTTGCCCTTCCAAGATATAGAGGAGAGTGTACGCGAGGATATGCAACTCCTTATCGAGTCTCCCCTAATACCAGATGATGTCATTATCTCTGGTGCTATTTACGATGTGGATACAGGAAGTATGACAGTCGTAGAATTGTAAAAAATTCATTTAGAAAGAAAGTGTATGAAGAAAAACAGCATTTTATTTATTTTTATCTTATTGCTATGTATTGGTTTACAATATGAAACCGTCTACTATACGGACGGTTCGATGTCAGGTGCGGAATATGGCCTAATGGGAGTTTCTATCTTTCTAGCTCTCTTTTACATGATTCCGGCTCTCTATTTCCTTTTCCGTATTGGGAAAAAATGGGAATTGCCAAAGAACGCTTTGATTTTGTCTTTATTGGGTGGGATGTTCCTTGCAGGCTGGTTGTCTAGCTTTGCGAATACCTATATCCATGATTTACTGGGGGTTCTTTTCCCAGATAGTTCATTTTTAAATGCCTTTGAAAGTGCTATTGTGGCTCCTTTGGTAGAAGAACCCTTGAAATTGTTGCCACTTGTCTTTGTTTTAGCTTTTATTCCTGTGCGAAAATTAAAATCTTTGTTTTTACTTGGGATTGCTTCTGGTTTGGGATTCCAAATGATTGAGGATATTGGCTATATTCGTACGGATTTGCCAGAGGGATTTGACTTTACTATTTCGCGAATTTTAGAGCGTATCATCTCAGGAATTGCCTCTCACTGGACTTTTTCAGGTCTAGCTGTAGTAGGTGTTTACTTGCTTTACAGAGCCTATAAAGGACAGAAGGTTGGCAAGAAACAGGGGCTTATTTTCCTAGCTTTAGCCTTGGGAACTCATTTCTTGTTTAACTCCCCTTTTGTGGAATTAGAGACAGAGTTGCCTTTAGCGATTCCAGTGGTTATGGCTATTACTCTCTATGGTTTTTATCAGGCTTATCGCTTTGTTGAGAAGCACAATGAGTTGATGAACTAGAATATTTTTTAAAAGAATGATGCAAGGGTACAAATATGGTGCCCTTCTTTTATTTTTGATTGAAAAATAGTGCAAAAAGCGCTACAATGGTAAATGGAAAAATCTTGTGAAAAGCACAAGCGATACATATATACCGGAGGAAATCATGTCTTTTTCTGATTTAAAGCTGTTTGCCCTTTCTTCTAATCAAGAATTGGCAAAACGTGTGGCGCAGGAGATTGGGATAGAGTTGGGGAAATCAAGTGTTCGCCAATTTTCAGATGGAGAGATTCAGGTCAACATCGAAGAATCAATCCGTGGGAAACACGTCTTTATCCTACAATCAACTAGCTCGCCTGTAAATGACAATCTGCTTGAAATTTTGATTATGGTGGATGCTTTGAAGCGTGCGAGTGCAGAATCTGTCAATGTTGTCATGCCTTACTATGGGTATGCACGTCAGGATAGAAAGGCGAGAGCGCGTGAGCCAATCACTTCAAAACTTGTCGCAAATATGCTTGAAGTAGCTGGAGTGGATCGTTTATTGACCATCGACTTGCATGCTGCGCAGATTCAAGGATTCTTTGATATTCCTGTGGATCATTTGATGGGAGCTCCTCTGATTGCGGATTATTTTGAGCGTCGTGGCATGGTTGGTTCTGACTATGTGGTTGTCAGCCCAGACCATGGAGGAGTGACTCGTGCTCGTAAGTTGGCTGAGTTTTTGAAAACATCTATCGCTATCATTGACAAACGTCGTAGCGTTGATAAGATGAATACCAGTGAAGTCATGAACATTATTGGTAAGGTTGAAGGTAAGACTTGTATCTTGATTGATGATATGATTGATACGGCTGGAACGATTTGTCACGCTGCAGATGCCCTTGCAGAAGCTGGTGCTGTTGAAGTCTATGCAAGCTGTACGCACCCAGTTCTTTCTGGCCCTGCTATGGACAATATCCAAAAATCAGCTATTAAGAAATTGGTTGTTTTGGATACGATCTACTTGCCAGAAGAGCGTTTGATTGATAAGATTGAGCAGATTTCAATCGCTCATCTATTAGGGGATGCTATCGTGCGTATTCATGAAAAACGCCCACTTTCTCCACTTTTCAGTATTGAGAAAAAGATTTAAGTTTTCACTTAGAATAAAACATACTCCTAGCAGAAGTGAACTGCTAGGAGCTTTTTTGTAGCCAAAATCTGCAAGCCTTTTCAAAATATGCTATACTGATGAAAAAGGAGGATTTCTATGAGTCAAGAATTTATCAATCCAAGTGATGGTGTGATTCGTCAGTATCTCGCAACGAGTAAAACCCTTGCTGTGGTGGGCTTGTCAGACCGTGAAGAAACAACTAGCAATCGAGTGACCAAGGAAATGCAGGCTCGGGGTTATAAAATTATCCCAGTCAATCCCAAGGCGGCAGGTGGCGAAATCTTGGGTGAAAAGGCTTATGCAAGCCTAGCAGAGATTCCTTTTCCTGTAGATATTGTCAATGTTTACCGTCGCAGCGAGTTTCTGCCTGATGTGGCGCGTGATTTTCTCAAAGCTGATGCCAAGATTTTTTGGGCACAGCTAGGACTTGAAAGTCTAGAGGCGGAAGAAATCTTGCGTGCTGGTGGATGCGATGATATCGTGATGAATCGTTGCATTAAGAGAGAACATACACGCTTGATTGAGGAAGCATAAGAAAAAGGTAGCTGATGGGCTACCTTTTGTGTTATACTCAATGAAAATTAAAGAGCAAACTAGGAAACTAGCCGCAGGTTGCTCAAAACACAGTTTTTGAGGTTGCAGATAGAACTGACGAAGTCAGTAACCATACCTATGGCAAGGCGACGTTGACGTGGTTTGAAGAGATTTTCGAAGAGTATTAGAAAATGCCGATAAGGGTCTGCATACCAAGACTAGTGAGGATGATGGCAATCCAGCAGATGGCTCCGAGCACAATGGATTTTCCACTGGATTTGACCATAGCGACCAGATTTGTTTTGAGTCCGATAGCACTCATGGCCATGATAATGAGAAATTTGGAGAGTTGTTTGAGAGGGGTAAAGAAACTATTGGATACACCGAGAGAGGTCAGGAGGGTGGTTAGGAGAGATGCAAGGATAAAGTAAAGGATAAAAAGTGGGAAGACTTTTTTCAGTTGTAAGCCTTGCTTATTTTTTTGTTCATGACTTTGCCAGTAGGAGAGAAAGAGAGTGATGGGGATGATAGCCAGAGTACGTGTGAGTTTGACAATGGTTGCGGATTCGAGGGTATTAGTCTGGTAGAGACTGTCCCAGGCGCTGGCGGTAGCCGTTACAGAGGAAGTATCATTGACCGCAGTTCCTGCAAAGAGGGCGAAGCCTTCATTGGATAGATGAAGCCAGGTGCCGAGGGTTGGAAAGATGAGCGCAGCCAAGACATTGAAGAAAAAGATAACGGAAATGGCTTGGGCTACTTCCTTTTCCTTAGCATCAATAACAGGCGCTGTCGCCGCAATGGCAGAACCACCACAGATAGAAGAACCCACTCCAATCAAGGTAGCCAGTTTTGTGTCCAGGGCAAAGAAGCGTTGGAAGAGGTAGGCAACAATCAAGGCTATTGAGATGGTGGACAGGATGACAGGGAGTGAAGATTGCCCAACTGCAAAGACCTGCGAGATATTGAGACCAAAACCAAGCAAGATAACGGCATACTGGAGCAATTTTTTGGAACTAAAGGTCAATCCAGCATCCAGTTGTTTATGAGACGCGATAAAGGGATGTAGGAGCATGCCTATGAAAATCGCAAAGACGGGTGCGCCAATCACAGGGAAGAATCCGCCTAGATACCAAGCAAGTAGTGAAATCAGAAGGCAGACCAAGATGCCTGCTCCATTTTTTGATAGAAATGACATAAAAACCTCCAAATAGAATCTGTTACCATTATAGACCTGTAAACAGGAAAAGTAAAATAGAAAGTGGAAAGCTATTCTCTAATGTATTTTTGCGGTCGGGGGGCTTTTGTAGTATAATAGAGATATGTTTTGAAGGTGGGAGGTATCTATGGACTTAACTAAGCGCTTTAATAAACAGTTAGATAAGATTCAAGTTTCCTTGATTCGTCAGTTTGACCAGGCTATTTCTGAGATTCCTGGGGTCTTGCGTTTGACCTTGGGGGAACCTGATTTTACAACGCCAGATCATGTCAAGGAGGCGGCCAAGCGAGCGATTGACCAGAACCAATCCTACTATACAGGGATGAGTGGCCTGCTGACTCTACGTCAGGCAGCCAGTGACTTTGTTAAGGAAAAGTACCAACTGGACTATGCTCCTGAAAATGAAATCTTGGTTACAATTGGGGCGACAGAGGCTTTATCTGCTACTTTGACGGCTATTTTGGAAGAGGGAGATAAGGTGCTCTTGCCAGCTCCTGCTTATCCGGGCTATGAACCAATTGTCAATCTAGTTGGGGCAGAGATTGTCGAGATTGACACAACTGAAAATGGTTTTGTCTTGACTCCTGAGATGTTGGAGAAGGCCATTTTGGAGCAAGGTGATAATCTCAAGGCGGTTATTCTCAACTATCCAGCTAATCCGACAGGAATTACCTATAGTCGGGAGCAGTTGGAAGCCTTGGCAGCTGTTTTACGCAAGTACGAAATTTTCGTTGTCTGTGATGAGGTTTACTCAGAATTGACCTACACAGGGGAAGCCCATGTATCTCTAGGAACTATGTTGAGAGACCAGGCTATTATTATCAATGGTTTGTCTAAATCGCATGCCATGACAGGTTGGCGTTTGGGACTGATTTTCGCTCCTGCAGCCTTTACATCTCAGTTGATTAAGAGTCACCAGTACTTGGTTACTGCCGCAAATACTATGGCTCAACATGCTGCGGTGGAAGCCTTGACGGCTGGTAAAAACGATGCGGAACCTATGAAGAAGGAATACATCCAGCGTCGGGACTATATTATCGAGAAAATGACTGCTCTTGGTTTTGAGATTATCAAACCAGACGGTGCCTTCTATATCTTTGCTAAGATTCCAGCGGGCTACAATCAAGACTCCTTTGCTTTTTTGAAGGATTTTGCTCAGAAGAAGGCTGTTGCCTTTATCCCTGGTGCTGCCTTTGGGCGTTACGGGGAAGGTTATGTGCGTCTGTCTTATGCGGCTAGCATGGAGACTATCACAGAAGCCATGAAACGGCTTGAGGAGTATATGAGAGAAGCATGATTCAGTCTATCACGAGTCAAGGCTTGGTGCTCTACAATCGCAATTTTCGGGAGGATGACAAGCTCGTCAAGATTTTTACAGAGCAGGCTGGCAAGCGCATGTTTTTCGTCAAACACGCTGGCCAGTCTAAGCTGGCGCCGGTTATTCAGCCCTTGGTGCTGGCACGATTTCTCTTGCGAATTAATGATGATGGGCTCAGTTACATTGAGGACTATCATGAGGTGATGACTTTTCCCAAGATTAATAGTGACCTCTTTGTCATGGCCTATGCGACCTATGTGGCAGCTCTTGCAGATGCTAGTTTGCAGGACAATCAGCAGGATGCTCCCTTGTTTGCTTTTTTGCAAAAGACTTTGGAGTTGATGGAAGCTGGCTTGGATTATCAAGTCTTGACCAATATTTTTGAAATCCAAATCTTGACTCGATTTGGGATCAGCCTCAATTTTAATGAGTGTGTCTTCTGCCATCGGGTCGGTCAGGCTTTTGACTTTTCTTTCAAATATGGAGCCTGCCTCTGTCCAGATCATTATCATGAAGATGAGAGACGTTGCCATCTCAATCCCAATATCCCCTATCTGCTCAATCAGTTTCAAGCTATTGATTTTGAGACCTTGGAGACCATTTCGCTCAAGCCTGAAATCAAGCAAGAGCTACGCCAATTTATGGATCAACTCTACGAAGAGTACGTTGGGATTCACCTAAAATCAAAGAAATTTATTGATTCCCTATCCGACTGGGGACAATTACTAAAAGAGGAAAAGAAATGAAAAAAATCGCAGTAGATGCCATGGGGGGCGATTACGCACCTCAAGCCATCGTTGAGGGTGTCAATCAAGCCCTAGCTGACTTTTCAGATATCGAGGTTCGACTCTACGGAGATGAAGCTAAAATCAAGCAATATTTAACAGCAACAGAGCGCGTCAGCATTATCCATACGGATGAAAAGATTGATTCAGACGATGAACCTACGAGAGCTATTCGGAAGAAGAAAAATGCTAGTATGGTATTGGCAGCCAAGGCTGTCAAAGAGGGTGAAGCAGATGCTGTTCTTTCCGCAGGAAATACAGGTGCTTTACTAGCAGCAGGATTTTTCATCGTGGGTCGTATCAAGAACATCGATCGTCCTGGACTTATGTCAACCTTGCCGACTGTAGATGGGAGAGGTTTTGACATGCTAGACCTCGGTGCTAATGCGGAAAATACAGCCCAGCACCTTCATCAATACGCGGTTCTAGGATCCTTCTATGCTAAAAATGTCCGTGGAATTGCGCAACCACGTGTTGGCTTGCTCAATAACGGAACAGAGAGTAGCAAGGGCGATCCGCTTCGTAAGGAAACTTACGAATTACTAGCAGCTGATGAAAGTTTAAACTTTATCGGAAACGTGGAAGCGCGTGATTTGATGAATGGCGTTGCAGATGTTGTTGTGGCAGATGGTTTCACGGGAAACGCTGTGCTCAAATCCATTGAAGGGACAGCCATGGGAATCATGGGCTTGCTCAAGACCGCTATTACAGGTGGTGGTCTTCGAGCGAAACTAGGTGCCCTCCTTCTCAAGGACAGCCTCAGAGGTTTGAAAAAACAGCTCAACTATTCAGATGTTGGTGGAGCGGTCTTGTTTGGTGTCAAGGCACCTGTTGTCAAGACTCATGGCTCAAGCGATGCCAAGGCTGTTTATAGTACAATCCGCCAGATTCGTACCATGCTAGAAACAGACGTAGTTGCCCAGACTGCGCGTGAATTTTCAGGAGAATAAAAGAGATGACAGAAAAAGAAATTTTTGACCGTATTGTGACCATTATCCAAGAGCGACAGGGAGAGGACTTTGTCGTGACAGAATCCTTGAGTCTGAAAGAC
>NZ_JAJNSA010000057.1:0-15329 GCF_027497875.1 Streptococcus sp. SM3
CTCCGTCGAATTTTGCACCTTGTTTGTTAGAACCAACAGAAACAAGTGTGTTTCCTGGGAATTCAATAGTTTGGATTAATTTTCGTACATTGTCGACTGGTTTACCCATTTCGACATTGTTTTTGTTCACTACTTTTGTCACATCGAAGTGCATTTCGTTGCCGACTAATTGTAATTTTACAGTGATTTCAGCGTTGATGAATTCATCATCGTTTCTTACTTTCATTACATATTCTGCAGTAGTGTCATCAATCTTACGGTATTGAACTTCTGGAGTGACTAATACACCGTTGATTGACATTTTATCTAATTTTTGAACTTGACCTGTTAACGTTTTTCCATCTAATTCATATTCTTTAACACGTGGAAACGCTGTGTCGATAATCGCTTTTAATTGTTCTGACTGTAAAGTTTCATAGTGAACATCTTGGTCATTGCGACGCAACCCATCATCCACAGCTGGAGTTTCTTCTTCAGGTTTGATGTTATCTTGGTTATCCGCTTTGATCGATACAGAAGATAATTCTGTACCGTAAGTACCAGCTTTGAGGTAAACTTTATTCACATCAGCTAAAGCGTTCTTGACAACTTCTGGAACGACTTCTGTGCTAAATAAATTTTGTCCATTATTTGTAGCATTTAATTGACCGTCTTTTTTGTAAACGATAGATAGGTGGTTTTCTTCACCTACATTTGGTGCTTCTACACGAGTCTTACTATACCAAGTGTTTACATTTGGTCCTTTGTATTGCCAGAACCATCCGCCCTTGTCATACCCAACAAAGATGTTGTTGTCATTATCTTTATATTTTAGATATACCCCAAAGCGTGTTTCAGCTGGAGGGGTGTTTGCCTTGAACGTTAAGTCAACGCTTACATTTCCTTCCGCATCCGCCTGTAATCCAGCTTTTTCAAATAAAGCTTCGTTTGCTCCATTGTCGTTAGCTGTTGTTGAAGTTAATTTGTTGTAGCGTACTCCGCCTTCTTCAACGACTTCAACATTCCCTTTCACACGGCTTACTGAGTCCCACTCTTTTTTCACTTCGGCAGTAGCGCCGCTAGTTTCTCCCGTTGCTGCTTCAGCTGGTTTATTCTCAGCTGGTTTGTTTTCAACTGGTTTTTCTTCTTTCGGCTTATCTTCTTTTGGCTTTTCTTCAACTGGTTTTTCAGTTTCCTCTAAATCAGCAGGTTTTGCACTAGAAATCCCCTTAATATGATCTTGGATCCATTTTAATTGGGCTGGAGAGAAAAGAATTCCTCCACTACGGACACCGACCACACCATTTTGGTGAACCCCAATCAATTTACCATCCGTGTCAAAGATACCGCCACCGCTAGCACCTGGTTGCCCACCTTGATAACCAACTCCTTGAACACCTTCACCATAAGATTCAGCAAAATCCACAGCAGTGTTAATAACTGGCGCCAACTTGCCAGCAGGATAGCCAAACATATTGACTTTATCCCCAACTTTCTTAACAACTGGCTTTTCTGTGACTTCTACAGGAGCATTTTCAAGAACTGTACGCAATCTCACAAGAGCCAAATCGTTCTTATAGCCCTTTAGATAGCCATCTCTATCCCAGTGAATCACATCTTTCTTGCTAAATTTTACATCATCTAAACCAGGGTAGGATATACTAAAAATATCACCATCCCCTTTATCATTATCCACAACCTTACGGATATTTCCATCTTGTTGATCCTTGATAAAGTTATGAGAAACAGTCAAAACAAGATCCTTACCAATGACAATACCACTACCTTCTCCTGATGGAGTCTTAATCTTAACAGTAGCGCCATAGTTCAATTCTCCATTTTTTGTTTTGGCAACATCTTCAGGAACTAGACTACCAGTATCTTGCGCTAATTGGTCTTTATTTACCTCTTTACCATTATCAGTAGCTTTTTCAACTTTACCTTCTAATTCTTTCGGCAACTTGTCAGTAGTTTCTTTGTTTTCCTTTTCAAGAGCTAGTAACTCTTCTTCAGTTTTTGGTCCATCCGTTGTTTCAGCAGAACCTGGATTTGCTGCTGCAGCTTCTTTATCGAACTCCCGCCCATTATCGCTCGCTTTTTTATCCAAATCTGCTAGCTCACTTGGTAAATTATCTGTTGAGCCAACTGTTGGTGTGTTAGCCAATACTGGAGCAGTAGCAAAAAAACTAGCCCCAATCATAACTGAAGCAGCACCTAGTGCAAATTTACGAATACTGTATGTACATCGTTTTTCAAAAAATCGTTTATCCATTAACTCCTGATTCCTTTCATCAATCTTCGTAAGCGTTTACATTTCTTGCTCGAAAAATACTCCTTTCTATCTGAAAAGTGCAATGCTTAACGTTTATAAAAAATAATTACACTTTTAATATAACAATTTTTAATAGATAAAGCAATAGAAAAGCTAGGAAAATTGCTAATTTTTTTTCTTAATTCTGACAAAACCATACTCTGAGATTAAGGGGAAAATTGTCACATAATAAAAAGGATTTAGCATTCCTATCGAATGCCAAATCCTTTATCAATCGATTTCTATAGATGATTAAAATTTATTTTACATGTTTTGCAAGGTCTTCTTGCGCTTTTTTATTGGATTCTTCTTTTTCTTTCATCCATTTATCTTGAGCTTTTTGGTATTCATCTGCAGTAACTGCCTTGTCTTGAAGTTCAAGGTATTTGTATCGAAGCGGATCGCTTGTCCCCTTGTTACCTGAGAAAGAGAAAGGTAAAGTAAATGGTACCATCTTAGACAAGATTGGACGACCAGTTTTAGAAGTTGTTGGTATGATCAAAGCACTATCTGTCAACCAAGCTTGGGCAGCAGCATATTTTTCATAACGTTTTGTAACATCTGTAGTTTCTTCCCCTGCTTCATTGACCATTTTATCATAATCATTGAGACCAACCTTCTTAGCCGCCTCATTGTCTTTTCCTGAATCAAATCCTAGGTAAGTTCTCGTATTTTCCCCTACAGAAGGCTTGATGATGTCAAGATAAGTTGATGGATCTGAGAAGTCTGGTCCCCATCCAACGTTATCAGAAAGATCCCAATCCTCACCGGCAGCAGTTTGTGCAAATAAAGTTACATTAAGCACTTCATCCTTTTGTAATTGTTGGATATCAATAACCACATTATCAGTTCCTAAAGTTGATTCCAAAGATTGTTTCATAGATTGGACACGTTGAACTTTTGTAGTTGCTGTTTGGTCAACAGGCATATCTAGGTGAATTGGGAATTGTACTCCCTCAGCTTGTAGAGCTGATTTGGCTTTGGCAAATTCAGCCTTGGCTTTTTCTGGATTGTAAAGACCATCTTGAGCATCAGAAAGGTTCACATCCTTCCATTCATCCCCATAAGTCACCAATTTTTCTTTGACCATATCTCCAAAGTTTTTCCCATCTGCTTGAACAAATGTTGGTGGAACAAAGATATTACGTAAGATTTTGCTTGCTCCAGTTTGTCCATTTAGCTGAGAAGCATAGGCTGTACGGTCAAATCCAAAGGCAATTGCCTGACGGAAATCTTTATTTAACAAAGCCTTTTTAGTTGAAGTCTTTTGTTCTTCACTAGTCTTAGAAGTATATTTATAGGACTGACGGTCGATGTTTGTTCCTACTACATAAGTCGTAGAGTCCTGTTGCGTATAGACAATGTTGTCCTTCATCTCTTTCTCAAGCTCTGCGAAACTTGCACTTGTTGGATAGAGACGAGCTGCTGAAAGGCTACCATCTTTAAAGTTTTCTGCAGGTTTACTAGTATCTTGACCGTCCCAGAATGACAATTTAACTTTGTCAATATGGACATTGTCTTTATCCCAGTAGTTAGGATTTTTCGCAAATTCAACAGTAGATTTGGTTACAATGGATTTCAACAAATAAGGACCATTATACAAGATACTACTTGGATCTGTTGCTTTGCCAAAATCATCCCCTTTTGAGTTCAAAAACTCTTCATTAACTGGTGCTAAGACACCCATTGTTGTTTTAGAATTCCAAAAACTTTCAGGTTTGTTCAAAGTGTATTGGACTGTTTGATCGTCAAGAGCTTTAATCCCAACTTGAGAGAAATCTTTATTTTCCCCTTTAGCATAAGCATCCAGTCCTTTGATTGAATCCTGTACCAAGTATAGGGCTTCTGATTTCTTATCTGTTGCATATTTAAGACCTGTCACAAAGTCCTGAGCCTTAACAGGAGCATACTCCTCTCCTTCAGAAGTGTACCACTTGGCATCCTGACGAATCTTATAAGTATAAGTCAAGCCATCTTTAGAAACTGACCAGTCCTCTGCCATTGAGGGAATAAGGTTCCCGTATTTATCATTTTCAAGCAATCCATCAATTACATTACTAGTAATATCAGCAGTCGCTGCCTTACCTGTTGTTAAGTAGTTGAGATTATCTGGGTCTGTCTCGTAGGTAAATGCAAAAGTCTGCTCACCTTTAGTAGCTGAACCACCAGAACAAGCCGCTAAGACACCAGCTGCTAATAAAGTGACTCCCGCAAGAGCCAATACTTTCCTTGTTTTCATAGTATTCTCCTTTGTTTTTCTATCCATTATAGACCCTTCGCAATCTATTGTCAATATATTTTTCTGAATTTTCATTTTTAGTTGTTATTTTCTGACAACTATCGAATCTTATTTCATTTTTTAATCTCTCTTTAACCATAAGAAAAGAGGGAATCCAGTAACTCCCTCATCCATCTATTTAAGTCATTTTTAGATTCATTAATTTAAGGCTTGCAATGCGGAAAGAAGATAAGAACCCTCGCGAATTTTTTGACCTACGGCCTTAGCATTTTTGACCAAATCCTGATACTCTTCTTGAGACAAATTGTCCAATACTTCTTCCAAGTCAAGTAAACTCTCAACACTAATTCCACACTCTTTTTCTAAGACGAAATTAGCCAAAGCAGATTGCCCCCAGACAATAATAGGAAAACCAGAAGCCAAATAAAGGGAGGCCTTGTGGGAATTATTGTATCTCAAATACTCACCAAACACGCCGCTACAAGTTTTAGAACTATCACCATCCCAAACTAAACCAAAGCTTCCTTCTAATGCTGATGGTAGTTCATCTGGAAGAAATGAACCAAAATAGGTTTCATTTGATAGCTTTCTAGCCTCATCAAAACCAACACCATAAAGGTTATATGCCGGTCTTGCAGGCAACTCATATAAGTAACCTGCTTTTTCTTGGGCCAAATTTCCAGCTACAATAATACCCCCTTCCTTCGATAAATCTTCTTTGTCCTGATAACTCGGGATCAGATAGTCAAAAATGCCTAAACTAATTATTTTCTTCTCAGAAATCCCCTTATCAACAAGCACTGATTTCATAACTGGATTATGAGCAATAAGACCATCAGCTTGTTTCAAAAGACTTGACTCTTGAAGATGAACACGAATTTTATGCTTCAAGGGTACTGTATCCAAATTGGCATAGCGCAAAACTTCTAAATCATGGATAATAAAGTGAACCTTCACTCCTTTACGTTGCATTCTTTTGACTAAATGAGTCGTAAAGAAACTATGATGAAGCATAGGAAATTGAATCAGTAGCTGGTCCCCTTCCTTCAACTTAGATATAGCTTTGGATAGGGCTTTGGCCTTATGTCGTTGGGCTCTAATAGTCCCCATTTGATACCAATCATCTACCATCAATAACAAAGGACTATAGCCCTCACGAACTACTATTTCTTCAACATCGTTTCGAGCCTTATTCCCCGCATTTCGTGCACCAGAATCCTTCAGAAATTCTTCTTTTAGATAATATTTCATCGATCAACTTTATCCTTCGTTATCTCATTTAAACTCTTCCTCTACAACATTTAAAGCACGTTCAATGACCACATGCATGTCGTAGTATTTATAATCAGCCAAACGTCCACAGAAAATTACCTTATCATTCTGTGCTGCTTCTTCTTGATATTTAGCAAACATAGCATTGTTTCTCTCATCATTGATTGGATAATAAGGTTCATCTCCACGTTTCCAATCAGCTGGGTATTCACGAGTAATAACCGTTTTATCTTGTGTTCCGTACTCAAAATGTTTATGCTCAATAATGCGAGTATAAGGAATTTCTCGTTCTGTATAATTAACAACGGCATTTCCTTGATAATTTTCCTCATCTAGAACTTCATGCTCAAAACGAAGACTACGGTATTCTAACTCACCATGTTTATAGTCAAAGTATTGGTCAATCATCCCTGTAAAGACAACTTTTTCAGCAGAAGCTTCTAATTCCTGACGATTGGCAAAAAAGTCAACTCCAAGTTCTACTTCAACATCTTTCAGCATATTTTCGATAATGACATTATAGCCACCGATTGGAATACCTTGGTAACGGTCATTGAAGTAGTTGTTATCAAAAGTCAAACGAACTGGTAAACGTTTGATGATAAACGGTGGAAGGTCAGTCGCAGAACGTCCCCATTGCTTTTCAGTGTATCCTTTAATCAACTTTTCATAAATATCTGGACCGATCAACTTGATAGCCTGTTCTTCCAAGTTTTTAGGTTCAACATCCTTCATATGAGCCGTTTGCTCAGCAATCTTATTTTTCACTTCTTGAGGAGTTTTTGTCCCCCACATAGCATAGAAAGTATTCATATTGAAAGGTAGATTATAAAGGCTCCCCTTGTAATTAGCTACAGGCGAGTTGATATAGTTGTTAAATTCAGCAAATTGATTAACATAATCCCAGACTTTCTTGTTAGAAGTATGGAAGATATGAGCACCATATTTATGAACATTGACTCCTTCAACATTCTCACAGTAGATATTTCCACCAATGTGGTCACGTTTATCAATAACTTTTACTTTTTTTCCACGCTTGGTTGCTTCATAAGCAAAAATTGCTCCAGATAGACCAGCGCCAACGATTAGATAATCGTACATAATACACTCCTTTATTTTTTTAATAGTTGTTGTTTTAACTCATTTGGATTTATGACCTTCAAGATTAAAATCAAGCCGGCATAAATTATTGCTCCTAGCACAGCATATAGCCCCACATTAATCATTGGTGATACATTTAGGAATTGTTTTATAAATAGTAGGATACCATACATAACTCCAGATGAGATTATAATTTTGATCAATGAACCTAGAATGGGCACCTCTCTCAAATAAGAACGAGTATAGAATAACTGTATCAGCCATACTAGTACCTCTGTTAAAACAGATACAATTGCCGCACCTATATAGCCCAGCTTTGGAAGCAAGAGAAGATTTAAGCCCACACTAACAATAGCAGGAATTGTTGTTGACAGCATAAATTCTTTATTTTTACTATGAGGTATCAAAATTTGAATCCCCATAATATTGGTCCAACCAATAAAGAACATTCTAAAAATCATAATTGCTATCGCATAACGTGCCTCTTGAAAATCTTGCCCGAGGAAAAAGGTAACAAAATCATCATTTACAATTAGCATTCCTGCCATAATGGGGAAAATTACCAAATTATAAATCAGAAATGACATCTCATGCATTTTGTTAACTGCTTTATGATCCCCTGAAGATAAAAGATTTGAAACTCGAGGCAACATGACACTTCCTAATGAAGTTACCAATGTTAATAATATTTTGACAAGTTTCAGAGATTGATCATAAATTCCTACATCTCTTATTGAGGCTAAAGAACCAAGCATAGTACTATCTAGAGTCACATAAAGCGATATAGCAACCTGTGGTAAAAATAATAAGATAACAGGTTTCAAATGTTGTTTAGCATACAACCAATCAAAGTGCGGTTTTCCAATAAACTCTCTTGCTGGTAACCACATACTTAATTGTCCTAATAACTCGAAAATCGTAATCAAAAAAATATATAAATAGAGATCTTCAGATGATTTTATAAATGAAAAGATAGAAATAACACCAACTAATCTGACCGTGATATTTCTTACTGTAATTCTCTTAAAATCTTCTAATCCTTGAAATAACCAAGAAATATCTAATCCTTTTGAAATTAAGCTTAAGCCTAATATATATGCCACTGGATTTTTCATTACTGGTAAAAATTGACAAAGCAGTACATATATACAAGAAGAAAACAGAGTCGCTCCCAATTGTAAAGTATAAATACCCCAAAAATTCTTACGAATAGTATTACGATTACCTGAAATCTCCTTTGTACCATAATTGGCTACCCCTAGGGTAGCCAATAGAAGGAAATAAGTAACAATTGAGTTGAAGTAACTATAAGTTCCCAACTCATCCGAACTAAAAACCCTAGTGACATAAGGTGTAGTAATAATAGGCAAAATTATTATTAATAATTGATATGAAAGATTGTATGCATAATTTTTAAGAACCTTCATAGGGGGGCATATTCCTCACTTAACTACTATTATAAACGGCAAAAATTTATCTGTCCAAAAATGATTATGTGAAATATATTAAACTTTTTTGACACATAAATAACTTAACTAGCCTCTAATTAGAACTAAGGATACATATAACTCAAGAACTTTAAACATCTTGATAATTATACCTATACTTGCTCCAAGAAATACCCATCAATAATAATAATGGATTGTACATTAATTCAAAAAATTGTGGATCAAACATGGAGTGAAGTATCAATACAATAAAAACAAGCATCTCAACTGTATTAAAGTGTCCTCTTTTATTTAGTTGATAGAAACTATACCAAATAACAACTAGTAGAATCACTCCATAATGCAACAAAATATTTACAAAAGATGAATCAACGTATAAATAATTATCAAAAACAGACGTAGCCCTTTGTTGCAATTCCCAATCAATTCTTTGACCAAACATATGTACGCCATATAAAGATAATGTCTTATGTCCTAAACTTAGTCTTCCTGTCAAAGCTACGTTTAAAATTTGAAATAATTTACTGTTTGCGTTATAAAAATAAGTCAAAATGATAGGAATAAGAATCCCTGCAGTCAACGTAATTTTACCAATGGCATTCAGGATTTTTTGACTAACTACTTTATTTTTGAATATGTACACCAATACTAATGCTAGAATTGAAAGAAAGAAAGCTGATTTCGTATCAGTATTAACGTAAAAATAATAATTCAGTATTCCAAGCATTAGAATTTCTAATAATCTGATTTTACTTTTTCTCAAATATAGATAGACTAGAGTCAGATGAAATAAATAATTAGCACCGAGAGTAACATATTGGTATCCTTGGCTAAAACGGAATCGCCCTCCTAATTGAACCCTCAGCGTATTTTCAATAATGCCAAACTTTAATAGACCATATATAGAAATCATTAAGAAAACAATCGAAACTGTCCAGAGAATCAAAACTTTTCTAAAATTCACATTGTTTATAGAAATAATAAATAGGATTGTTGAAATTATTGTGAGAGCATCAAAAAGTTTATGTGTTGAAATTCCAATAATGATAGCCAAGCAGAAAGCTGAAAAGAAGAATATCAGAAACTTACTCGAGTGTCTCTCTAATAGTAGTTTAAACAGAAGTATGACAATAGACACTATCATAGCAACTATTCGAAAACGATAAATTTCAGGGTATTTATAGACTAAGTTTGTTTGAGCTATAAAATTAAAAAGCAACCAAATAAAGAAAGCTGAAAAATATAATAACTCTGATAATTTTATTTTTATTTTCATATTTTTACCTAAGTTTGTTTAAATTATCCAATCTTATTTCGAATAGTGTTATACAATTTTGCAGATACGAGAAACAATATATATTTCAATTTATTTTTCCTTGTAACATTTGAATTCGGAATAACATCTTTGAAATATTGAATGTATTCTTTTCTAATTTTATTAACTTCAGCATACATATCTGAACTAAGCATAGCATGTACAATATGCAGACCATTAAAAACATAGCGAACATTCAAGGCTCTTCTCATATCCCTATCACCTGAATAGTCTCGTTCAACATAACTTCTATTCCATTCCATTGCCTTGTAAAAATCTAAGAGACGATCACTATATTTAGAATTTACAATACTTCCTGGTCTTCGATAGTATTTATAAAGAGTTAGATCACTAACAGCAATATTTTCACAGGAAGCAATATGCTCATAAGCAAGAGCTAAATCTTCATACAACATCCCATTAGGATATGGAAACCTTAATAAGATTTCCTTCTTATATAGTTTACCACCTGAATGTGTCCCAACATAATTTCCATAAAACATTTGTTCTAAAGCTGTTCGACGATCTAATTTTCCAGAATATTTCTCTCTGAAATCTCCTAGAAAATCACTATTTTCATAGTCTCTAACTTCAATCACTGGAGTTGCTACAAGATCAACTCTATACTTATCTCTAAGTTCTACTAAATATTCAATGGCTCTATGGTCATAATAATCGTCTGAATCAATGAAAACAATCCAATCTGTTGAAGATTCTTTTACCCCAGTGTTGCGAGCATTGGACAATCCCCCATTTTCAATATGCAGAACTTTTATTCTGTCATCTTCTCGAGCATATTGGTCACAAATTTCTCCAGAACTATCCGTCGAACCATCATCTACTAGGATTATTTCAATATTTTTATATGTTTGTTGTCTTAGACTTTCTACACAATAACTCAAACAGTTCTCAACATTGTACACTGGTACAACAATAGAAATCTGATCCATTATGATAATCCTTCCAAAATGATATCAACAATACGCTCACAAGCTTTTCCATCTCCATATGGATTACTTGCTTTACTCATCTTGCTGTACTCTGTTTCATCTTCTAGAAGCAGTTTGAAATTAGTATAAATATTTTCTTCTTCTGTTCCTACCAATTTCAAGGTTCCTGCAGCAATTCCCTCTGGACGTTCTGTTGTATCACGCATTACCAATACTGGTTTACCTAAAGAAGGTGCTTCTTCTTGTACACCACCAGAATCTGTTAAAATCATGTAGCTTTGATTCATAAAATTATGGAAATCAATGACTTCTAGAGGTTCAATGATTTTCATACGTTCATTGTCGCCAAACACCTTACTTGCTAGCTCACGAACCTTAGGATTCTTATGAATAGGATATACGACTTTAACATCTTCAAATTCATTCAGGATACGATTAACTGCGTTAAACATATTTTCCATGGGTTGACCAAGATTTTCACGTCTATGAGCTGTCAACATGATGAGTTTACTGTCCTTAGCCCACTCTAAAATAGGATGGTCATAATGCTCTTGAACAGTTGTCTTCAAGGCGTCTATAACAGTATTCCCAGTAACATAGATATTCTCTCTTCCCTCTTTTAGAAGATTCTCTTTAGCCACTTCTGTCGGAGCAAAATTGAAATCCGAAATAATTGAAGTAGTCTGACGATTGAATTCTTCAGGAAATGGGCTTTGAAGATTATAAGTTCTCAATCCTGCCTCTACATGTCCAACTTTAATTCCCATGTAAAATGCAGCTAAAGCTGTCGCAAAAGTGGTTGTAGTATCCCCATGAACAAGAACAATATCTGGCTTTTCCTGCTCTAAAACAGCTTGAATTTTATCTAAAATACTTGTCGTGATTGTAAATAGTGTTTGATTTGCCTTCATAATTCCTAAATCATAATCAGGAACAACTTTAAAGACATCTAAAACCTGCTCTAACATTTCTTTATGTTGACCAGTTACACACACAAGTGTTTTGATTGAATCATTTTTCTTCAGTTCATTCACTAAGGGACACATTTTTATTGCTTCTGGACGCGTCCCAAAAACTAACATTACTTTTTTCATTTTGAATCTCCCATTAGTTTTTGATAAAATTTACGATAATTCTCTAAAAATAAAGGATAACTAAACTTCTCTTCATAATCTTTTTTAGCTTGATGAGCTAACCTAGTTCTAAGAATTGAGTCAGTCGCCAGACTCTCAATAGCAGAAGCTAAGGCCCTAGCATCTTTAGCAGGAACTAAGATCCCATTTTCTTTTGTAACAATTTCATTAATGCCAGGAATATCTGTCGCAACCATGGCTTTTCCATTCATAAATGCTTCAATAACATTTAGAGCCAAGCCCTCAAATAATGACGAAGACACTAGGAAATCAAAACTATTAATGCATTCCACTATATCCTGTCTATACCCTAAAAAAGATACTTTATCTTCCAGATTTAGTTCTTTAACCTTGTTTTCTAATTCGGCTCTAAGCTCTCCATCACCAACGATAAATAAACGAAGGTTTTCATCTGAAATCAAAGAAATAGCATCAATCAAATAGGTCAAACCTTTTTGTTCAGATAATCTTGCAATACAGCCTAGCTTGATTCCATCAAACTTCATAATCTCGTCAACTTGTCTATTTGACTGTTTCAAGATCACTCCGTTATAGATAACAGTGCTGTCTGCAACTCCCACATCATCTTTCAAATTTTGATTAACTGCTTGACCCACTGCAATACTATAGGCATTTTTAAGTGAAAATTTATATAAAGCCAACTTATCTTTAAAGACATTATGAGCAGTGTAAACGTGGACTAGCTTGGGATTAATCAGTTTTAACAAACGAATATAAAAAGCTGCCATTCGATGATGCGTATGAACCAGAGTAATCTCATTTGTCTTAATAATTTGATAAATAGTAAGAAGCAACTTCAACACAGTAAGGGGATTTTTGCTGTCTATATCGTGAATTTTATGATGGGTAATTCCTTGAGCCTCTAATTTTGGTTCCCAAAGGCCTCCTGTAGAAGCAACATGTACACTATCAAACTCATCTTTCAAATCAGAACTCAACTGGTACACGATTCTCTCCGCACCACCAATATCCATCGTTCGTGAAATATGTAAAATATTATTTTTTCGTTTTTCGTTTCTCATCTAAAACTCGCTTAATAAAGGTAACATTCCCTACAAAGTATCGTTTAAAGAGACGCTTTGGTTCATTAGCAACTCGGAACAACCACTCCAAGTTTGATTTCTGCATCCAAAGTGGGGCACGCTGAATGTGACCAGACAATACATCAAAACTACCACCTACACCCATAAAAATAGAATTCACCCCATTATCCATAAATTTTTGGATGATGTATTCTTTTTTAGGTGAAGTAATTCCAACAAATACAAAGTCGGGATTCTTTTCACGAATATCTTCCTGAATATCTTGCTCATCTTCCTCAGAAAAATAACCATTACGATGTCCAACAACTCGTAGATTTGGATACTCTTCTTTGAAATTTTGTAACATATCTTGCAAAACTTCTTCTTTAGCACCAAAGAAATACACTGAATAAGATTTTTCATCGGCTAATTTTAATAATCTTTGCATTAAATCAATTCCAGCAACTCGTTCTGGAACTTGGTAGCCCAAAAATCGAGAAGCTAGAACTACTGATGCACCATCTGCATTGATAATCTCAGACTCGTTAACTATCTTCTTAATAGCTTCATCTGATTGACATTGGTTAATTTTATCAGCGTTTACGCCCATTAAATGAAGAGGACGTTGTTCAATTACAAATTTCTCAACCGCTTGTACTGTTTCATCCATTGTTAAAGGGTCAATTCTGACCCCCATTAAATTAAAACTATTCAAATTAATCTCCCCATGTAGACTCAAAATGACCCTTACGCTCGGCTTCTTTTGGTAACTTCATGTAATCACCATATATTTTTGTTAAATATTCATCTGGGTTTGCATGGCAACTTATTTCTAAGTTCTCAAACTCTAGTAATTGTGGTTCACCGAATACTTCTTTTCTAGCAAGTTCACGTTCTCTATAGGAACCTAATACATTACCAACTATGGAACTAGTTTCAAAATCATATTGTTTAATTAGATTTTGTAATTTGTTGTTAATAGTGGCTGTTTTTAGAAGTTTATTTAATTTCAAAACTTTTGATATACTCACAATAGCATTTTCAAAACTTCCCCGATCTCTGTCATGTAGACGATCGATTACAGAAATTTTAGAAAGTGCTCGATAGAACTTGATTCTATTTGTATGTAGAAAGTAATGGAAACTCTCATCTGGATAACCATCCAAAGGAAAAATATCTATGAAGGGACTGCAAAGTTCATCTCCAAATGGAATTTGTAAAGATGTATCCATAATAGAGGTATTACCTAAATTATCATCGTGAAGTCTCAAAACAACATGTTCTGGAAGTTCTTTTTTACAAATAGACAAAAATTTTTCATAATCTTTTCGAGGCATTCCTAAATCCATATCATCATCCCAGGGAATAAATCCTTTATGACGAATTGCTCCTAGCAATGTTCCTCCCAAAGCATAATATCTTAAGTTATGTTTACTACAAATAGCAATAAAACTTTTCAATAAAGATAATTCTCCTAGTTGAATTTCCCTCACTTTATTCATAAAATCACTTCGCTCCATCTCTCATAAGTACAACTTTAATAGTTTTTAGTAAAATTTCAATGTCTTTCCAAATTGTCCAATCGTCTATATAAGCTACATCTAATTTAACAACTTCATCAAAATTCTTAATCTCACTTCTACCACTAACTTGCCAAAGTCCAGTGATACCCGGTTTAAAACTCAATCGACGTTTTTGTTCAGGTGTGTATGTCTCATATTCATCAACTGTTGGCGGTCTTGTTCCCACTAGGCTCATATCTCCTTTCAGAACATTCCAAAACTGAGGAAGTTCATCCAAGCTAGTTTTTCGGATAAAGCGACCAATTTTTGTAATGCGAGGATCATTGTCCATCTTAAACATACCACCCTGCATGGTATTTTTCTCCAACAATTCTCTCTTTTTATCCTCAGCATCAATACACATTGATCTAAATTTATAAAAAGTAAAATGTCGGCCGTTTTTTCCTATGCGAGTCTGGGCAAAAATAGCAGGTCCACCATCTTTTCGAATAGCTGGCACTAGAACTATACTGACTATGCCACAAATCATTAAACCAAAAATAGAACCAATAATATCTATAACACGTTTAGCAATGACATGACTATTCTTATAAAATTTCGTTGAAAAAGTAATGACATTTAGACCAGCCATCCCACGGATTTTCTTGTCACGCCCTAGATTATGGTCAAAAGCATTTAGATTAACCGTTACATCAATTCCCATCGTTTCAAAACGAGAAATAAATTCACCAATATCATATTCTTCACTAGGAAGATTGATAAACACTTCGTCCACAACTTCGTGAGTTGCAAAATTTAAAATATCTTCGACTGGTACGACTGTAATAGTATCATGTTGGAAATTAGGTTTATCTAATACACTAACTGCCACCAGTTCTCCAAAGAAATCACCAGCATCAAGTAATTTATCCATCACTTTCTCAACTCTAGATGTTGCTGTAATCAAGAATAGTTTTTTACTCCATTTCAAATTAGGAAATATCCGTTTCGAATAATACTTGATACAAATATTAAC